>NZ_JBMKJK010000023.1:0-58150 GCF_049236925.1 Enterobacter cloacae complex sp. SYL003
CCTAACCCTCTCCCCGGAGGGGCGAGGGGATTGCTCAGTGCTCGCATTAATTTGTGGGGAACCCTCAGCCCTGTGGGAGAGGGCCGGGGTGAGGGCACCAGACCGCCCTCAATCCTAGCGAATCCCACCATACGCCAGCGTCACCTCTTTCGCGGCCTTAATCACCAGCGCACCCAGCTCGGTGACGCGGTCGTCGGTCATACGTGAAATCGGCCCGGAGATGGAGATGGCGGCAAACGGCTCGCGGTGTTCGTCGAAAATACAGGACGCGAGGCAGCGCAGCCCGAGGGCATGTTCTTCGTCATCAAACGAATAGCCGCGCTTGCGGGTCAGAGCCAGATCTTCTTTCAGATGCACCGGCGACACCAGGGTGGCGTGGGTGTAGGCGTGCAGACCTTTACGGTGCAGCAGACCCGTCACCTGCTCTTCGCTAAGCTGCGAGAGAAACGCTTTCCCTGCGCCAGAGGCATGCATCGGCAGCTTGCCGCCAATCGGTGCAGACATGCGCATCAGCTGCGTACACTGCACCTGGTCGATGATAATCGCCTGATGATCGCTCTGATCCAGCACGGCCAGGTTTACCGTCTCGCCGGACTCCTCCATCAGCTTGCGCAGAATCGGGTGGACAATCGCCAGCAGGTTGCGGCTTTGCAGGAAGCTGCTGCCGACGATAAAGGCATGCGCGCCAACCGCCCAGTGACCCAGCTCGCCCACCTGACGTACGAAGCCCAGCTGCTGCATGGTGGTTAACAGGCGGTGAGTGGTGGAGTTCGGCAGTCCCGCCTGCTGCGCCAGCTCCGTCAGGGCCACGCTACCATGCGATTCGGCTATCCATTCCAGCAGCTTCAGGCCGCGCGTCAGGGATTGAACCTGTCCGCCAGGTTGTGCAGCGGTGGTTGCAGCAGGTTTTCTGCCGCGTTTAGCGGGAACGGTCGTAACCATGACGAACTCCTTTTTCTGTATCGTGGAAATCATTTTCGTTTTATTTGGTGGTTTTGCAACCGCTTTCCTGACTGATCGGAGGAGTGATAGTGAACATGTCTCATGTTACCGCTGTGTGACTTTTCGACCCTTAGAGATTATGCCAGTATGGATCGCAGCCTTTTGGCCATGTTGAACGTTGTCGGGAGCAAGTGTGAGCAGCAAAGTAGAGCAACTGCGTGCGCAGTTAAATGAACGAATTCTGGTGCTGGACGGCGGCATGGGCACCATGATCCAGGGCTATCGTCTGAGTGAAGACGATTTCCGCGGCGAGTGCTTTGCCGACTGGCCTTGTGACCTGAAAGGAAACAATGACCTGCTGGTGTTGAGCAAACCCTCTGTCATCAGGGATATCCACAACGCCTACTTCGAAGCGGGTGCGGATATTGTAGAAACCAACACCTTCAACTCGACAACCATCGCCATGGCGGATTACCAGATGGAATCCCTGTCGGCGGAGATCAACTTTGAAGCGGCGAAACTCGCCCGCGCCTGCGCCGACGAGTGGACGGCCCGCACGCCGGACAAGCCGCGCTATGTTGCCGGGGTGCTGGGCCCGACCAACCGCACCGCGTCGATTTCTCCGGACGTGAACGATCCAGCCTTCCGCAATATCACCTTTGACCAACTGGTGGCCGCGTATCGTGAGTCCACTAAAGCGCTGGTGGAAGGCGGTTCCGACCTGATCCTGATTGAAACCGTATTCGACACTCTCAACGCCAAAGCCGCAATTTACGCGGTGAAAGAGGAGTTCGAAGCGCTGGGTGTTGACCTGCCGATCATGATTTCCGGCACCATCACTGACGCTTCTGGCCGTACACTGTCCGGCCAGACAACCGAAGCGTTTTATAACTCCCTGCGCCACGCCGAAGCGCTCTCCTTCGGCCTGAACTGCGCGCTGGGGCCGGACGAGCTGCGCCAGTACGTGCAGGAGCTTTCGCGCATCGCAGAGTGCTACGTCACCGCCCACCCGAACGCCGGTCTGCCGAACGCGTTTGGTGAGTACGATCTGGATGCCGATACCATGGCGGCGCAAATCCGCGAATGGGCCGAATCTGGTTTCCTCAACATCGTCGGCGGCTGCTGCGGCACCACGCCGGAGCATATCGCCGCCATGAGCCGCGCCGTCGCCGGGCTTCCACCGCGCAAGCTACCCGAGCTTCCGGTAGCCTGTCGTCTGTCCGGCCTGGAGCCGTTGACCATCGGCGACGACAGCCTGTTTGTGAACGTGGGTGAACGTACTAACGTTACCGGTTCTGCGAAGTTCAAGCGCCTGATCAAAGAAGAGAAGTACAGCGAAGCGCTGGACGTTGCCCGCCAGCAGGTAGAAAGCGGCGCGCAGATCATCGATATCAACATGGACGAGGGGATGCTTGATGCCGAAGCGGCAATGGTGCGTTTCCTCAACCTGATTGCCGGTGAGCCGGATATCGCCCGCGTGCCGATCATGATTGACTCCTCCAAATGGGAAGTCATCGAAAAGGGGCTGAAGTGCATTCAGGGCAAAGGCATCGTTAACTCCATCTCAATGAAAGAGGGCGTCGATACCTTTATCCACCACGCGAAGCTGGTGCGTCGCTACGGGGCCGCCGTGGTGGTGATGGCCTTCGATGAAGTGGGCCAGGCCGATACCCGCGAGCGCAAGATTGAGATTTGCCGCCGCGCGTACAACATTTTGACCGAAGAGGTGGGCTTCCCGCCGGAAGACATTATTTTCGACCCGAACATCTTTGCTGTCGCAACCGGCATTGAAGAGCACAACAACTACGCCCAGGACTTTATCGGCGCGTGTGAAGACATCAAACGCGAGCTACCGCATGCGCTAATTTCCGGCGGCGTGTCGAACGTCTCGTTCTCGTTCCGCGGCAACGACCCGGTGCGTGAGGCCATCCACGCCGTGTTCCTCTACTATGCCATCCGCAACGGGATGGACATGGGGATCGTTAACGCCGGACAGCTGGCGATTTACGACGACCTGCCCGCAGAACTACGCGACGCAGTAGAAGATGTGATCCTCAACCGTCGCGACGACGCCACCGAACGCATGCTGGATCTGGCGGAAAAATACCGCGGCAGTAAAGCTGACGAATCAGCCAATGTTCAACAGGCCGAATGGCGTTCCTGGGATGTGAGAAAGCGTCTGGAATACTCGCTGGTAAAAGGCATTACTGAGTTCATTGAGCAGGATACCGAGGAAGCGCGTCAGCAGGCAGCCCGTCCGATTGAAGTGATCGAAGGGCCGCTGATGGACGGCATGAACGTGGTCGGCGATCTATTCGGCGAGGGCAAAATGTTCCTGCCGCAGGTGGTGAAATCCGCCCGCGTCATGAAGCAGGCCGTGGCTTATCTTGAGCCGTTTATCGAAGCCAGCAAAGAGAAGGGCTCCAGTAACGGTAAGATGGTCATTGCCACTGTGAAGGGCGACGTACACGACATCGGCAAAAACATTGTCGGCGTGGTACTGCAATGCAATAACTACGAAATTATCGATCTTGGCGTGATGGTCCCGGCGGATAAAATCCTCAGGACCGCTCGCGAAGTGAATGCGGATCTGATTGGTCTTTCCGGGCTGATTACGCCGTCGCTGGACGAAATGGTCAACGTGGCAAAAGAGATGGAGCGCCAGGGCTTCACTATTCCACTGCTGATTGGCGGGGCAACCACCTCGAAAGCCCACACCGCAGTGAAAATCGAGCAGAACTACAGTGGGCCGACGGTGTATGTCCAAAACGCCTCGCGCACCGTGGGCGTGGTCTCCGCGCTGCTGTCTGACACCCAGCGCGATGACTTTGTCGCCCGCACCCGCAAAGAGTATGAAACCGTCCGCATTCAGCATGGACGTAAGAAACCGCGCACGCCGCCGGTTTCGCTTCAGGCGGCACGCGATAACGATCTGGCGTTCGACTGGTCCAGCTATACGCCGCCGGTCGCGCACCGTCTGGGCGTGCAGGACGTGACGGCCAGCATCGAAACGCTGCGTAACTACATCGACTGGACGCCGTTCTTCATGACCTGGTCGCTGGCGGGCAAATATCCGCGCATTCTTGAAGATGAGGTAGTAGGCGAAGAGGCGAAACGCCTGTTTAAAGATGCCAACGATATGCTCGACAGACTGAGCGCAGAGAAAGCCCTCAACCCGCGCGGCGTGGTGGGGCTGTTCCCGGCGAACCGCGTGGGCGACGATGTCGAAATTTACCGCGATGAAACCCGCACCCATGTGCTGGCCGTGAGCCACCATCTGCGCCAGCAAACCGAGAAAGTGGGCTTTGCCAACTACTGCCTGGCGGATTTCGTCGCACCGAAACTCTCCGGTAAAGCCGACTATATCGGCGCCTTTGCCGTAACCGGTGGTCTGGAAGAAGACGCGCTGGCGGACGCGTACGACGCACAGCACGATGATTACAACAAAATCATGGTGAAAGCGATCGCCGATCGCCTGGCGGAAGCCTTTGCTGAGTACCTCCACGAGCGCGTACGTAAGGTGCACTGGGGCTACGCGGCGAATGAGAATCTCAGCAACGAGGAGCTGATCCGCGAAAACTACCAGGGCATTCGTCCGGCGCCGGGGTATCCGGCCTGCCCGGAACACACCGAGAAGGGCACTATCTGGAAACTGCTCGACGTGGAAGCGCATACCGGCATGAAACTTACCGAGTCGTTCGCCATGTGGCCGGGCGCGTCCGTTTCCGGCTGGTATTTCAGCCACCCGGACAGCAAGTATTTCGCCGTGGCACAGCTTCAGCGGGATCAGATTGAAGACTACGCCCTGCGAAAAGGCATGAGCGTGTCTGAGGTGGAACGCTGGCTGGCGCCGAATTTAGGCTACGACGCAGACTAACGTCACTTTTCCTTACAACAAACAGGGCACCGCTATGGTGCCTTGTCTCTTTCTTACGTTTAAACCCTTATACTGGAAGAAGGTTCTTACTACATTGCCCGGTGGCGCTGCGCTGACCGGGCCTGCGCGTAGGCCGGATAAGGCGTAGCCGCCATCCGGCAAGATAAAGCGCAACAAGCCTCAGGAAAACAGATAACGATAAGGAGGAAAACCCACTGTGTTGACGTTGTTACACCTGCTCTCCGCAGTCGCACTGCTGGTATGGGGCACCCATATCGTTCGTACCGGCGTGATGCGCGTGTTTGGCGCACGTTTACGTACCGTTCTCAGCGGCAGCGTTGAGAAGAAGCCGCTCGCCTTCTGTGCGGGTATTGGCGTCACGGCGCTGGTGCAAAGCAGCAACGCCACCACCATGCTCGTCACCTCGTTCGTGGCGCAGGATCTGGTGGCGCTCGCCCCGGCGCTGGTGATTGTCCTTGGCGCCGACGTCGGTACCGCGCTGATGGCACGTATCCTGACCTTCGATCTCTCCTGGCTGTCGCCGCTGCTGATTTTTATCGGCGTCATTTTCTTCCTCGGTCGTAAGCAAAGCCGTGCCGGGCAGCTTGGCCGCGTCGGTATTGGCCTCGGGCTGATCCTGCTGGCGCTGGAGCTGATTGTGCAGGCAGTTACGCCGATTACCCAGGCCAACGGTGTGCAGGTCATTTTCGCCTCGTTAACCGGCGATATTATGCTGGATGCGCTGATCGGCGCGGTGTTTGCCATTGTCAGCTACTCCAGCCTGGCGGCCGTGTTGCTGACGGCCACGCTAACCGCTGCGGGCGCGATCTCTTTCCCGGTGGCGCTATGCCTGGTCATCGGTGCGAATCTTGGCTCTGGCCTGCTGGCGATGCTTAACAACAGCGCAGCCAATGCTGCCGCCCGCCGGGTGGCGCTGGGGAGTTTGCTCTTCAAGCTGGTGGGTAGCCTGATCATTCTGCCGTTTGTGCACCCGCTGGCGAACCTGATGGACAACCTCTCTCTGCCGAAAGCGGAGCTGGTGATCTACTTCCACGTCTTCTACAACCTGGTACGCTGCCTGGCGATGGTGCCGTTTGCCGCGCCGATGGCCCGCTTCTGCGAGCGGCTTATTCGTGATGAACCGGAGCTGGACGCGCGCCTTAAACCGAAGCATCTGGACACCTCGGTGCTGGACACGCCCGCGCTGGCTATCGCCAATGCCGCCCGCGAAACGCTGCGCATGGGTGACGCGATGGAAACCATGCTGGAAGGGTTGCAAAAGGTGATGCACGGCGAGCCGCGCGAAGAAAAAGAACTGCGCAGGCTGGCGGACGATATCAACGTGCTGTATACCGCCATCAAGCTCTATCTGGCGCGGATCCCGCAGGACGAGCTGGCGGAAGAGGAGTCGCGTCGCTGGGCGGAAATCATTGAGATGTCGCTTAACCTGGAGCAGGCTTCGGATATTGTCGAGCGTATGGGCAGTGAAATCGCAGACAAATCCCTGGCCGCACGTCGGGCGTTTTCTGTCGAAGGGCTGAAGGAACTGGAAGCGCTCCACGAACAGCTGGTCAGCAACCTGAAGCTGGCGATGTCGGTCTTCTTCTCCAGCGACGTGCCGAGCGCGCGCCGCCTGCGCCGCAACAAGCACCGTTTCCGCATCCTCAACCGGCGCTACTCGCACGCCCACGTTGAGCGTCTGCACCAGCAGAACGTGCAGAGTATCGAAACCAGCTCGCTCCACCTGGGGCTGCTGGGAGATATGAAGCGTCTTAACTCATTGTTCTGCGCGGTGGCATACAGCGTGATGGAGCAACCGGATGAAGATGACGAGCGGGATGAGTACTAATCTCTGAAAGCGCCTCGCAAAACGGTTTTGTGAGGCGTGACTCCCCATAAAGAGCAATTTATTCTTCAACCCTTACCTTTTTAAGGGAATAGGAAGTGCTCAATTATTACGCTACACTTCGCCAGTTCATGCGCATTCCAATGGGGGGTCTCATGCGCGGTGCTAATAGCATTAAAAAATCAGTGAATGTTTCCCTGTCGCCGGACATCCTTGAAGAGGCGCGAAGGCTTAAACTTAACCTTTCTGCCGTGCTAACGGCTGCTTTGCAGGAGCAATTTCGTGAACATCGGCGCGCAGAGTGGCTTGAAGAAAATAAAGCTTCTACTGACGCCATTAACCAGTGGGTTGATGAAAACGGCTCCTTTAGTGACTTTCAGAGGTCGTTCTGATGAAGCATGTACTGGTCGCTCCCGCCGTTGAGGTCGCGGGAAAACCCTGCGTGGTGATGATGCACATGATGGCAGGCATATCGCTAAAAGAGTTAGGTGAACGCGTTGCCGAGCTTACGCAAAACCGGGCTTCATTGCGGGATGCTCTCGATTTTCTGATCAGCGGTTACTAGGACTTTTTTGTCAGGCGCAAGGTAAGGTATATTTCGCCCTTCACAGGAGAAACTATGCTGCCAACTCAATCAACCCGATTAAACAAATACATTAGCGAGAGCGGGATCTGCTCACGTCGCGAGGCTGACCGTTACATTGAACAGGGTAACGTGTTTCTTAACGGCAAACGCGCCACCATTGGCGATCAGGTGGTACCTGGCGATGTGGTGAAAGTGAATGGTCAGGTCATCGAACCGCGTGATGCCGAAGACCTGGTGTTTATCGCGTTGAACAAACCGGTTGGGATTGTCAGCACCACGGAAGATGGCGAGCGGGACAACATTGTTGATTTCGTGAACCACAGCAGCCGCATTTTCCCGATTGGCCGTCTGGATAAAGACTCTCAGGGGCTGATTTTCCTCACCAACCACGGCGATCTGGTCAACAAAATTCTGCGTGCCGGTAACGACCACGAGAAAGAGTACATCGTGACGGTGAACAAGCCGGTGACGGACGAGTTTATCCGCGGAATGGGCGCTGGCGTGCCGATTCTGGGCACCGTGACGAAGAAGTGTAAAGTCAAAAAAGAAGCACCGTTCGCGTTCCGCATCACGCTGGTTCAGGGCCTGAACCGCCAGATCCGCCGCATGTGCGAGTACTTCGGTTATGAAGTGACGAAGCTGGAACGCACGCGCATCATGAACGTCAGCCTGTCTGGCATCCCGCTGGGCGAGTGGCGTGACTTAACGGATGACGAGCTGATCGAGCTGTTCAAACTTATCGAGAACTCCTCGTCCGAAGCGAAGCCGAAAGCTAAAGCCAAACCGAAAACGCAGGCGATTAAGCGTCCGGTGGTGAAGGCACCGCAGGCGGAAGAGAAAGGGCGAGGCAAGCCGGGCAACGGAAAACGCTTTACCCAGCCGGGGCGCAAAAAGAAAGGGCGCTGATTAGCGCCTTCCACGGGTTGATGTGCTGGCGGACCAGGAAAAAGTCGCCTCTGCGTCGGGTTTATACGCCTGCTCTTTTTTCAGCTTGCGGGCTTTTTTCGCCGCGGCATCACGTTGCGCCATCAGCTTATCGATGTACTCTTTTTTAACCTGATTGGTTTCGGCGTTCGTCAGCGTGCGGCCATGCGCGATGCGGGCGCGGTCGAGAAGCGTTTTAAGTTCGCGCTGCTCGGCTTCGGTCATGTCTTTCTGGGTCAAACGTGGTGTAGCCATTGCTGAAGCCTCCTGATGGGGAGGCTTCAGTGTAAAGCAAGCCGGCTCAATTAACCCTGTTTCACCGCATCTTTTTTCGGTTGGTCATCAATCGGCTTACCGGACCAGTACCCTGCTAACAGCGAACCGGACAGGTTGTGCCAGACGGAGAACAGCGCTCCCGGTAGCGCCGCCAGCGGTGAGAAGTAAATTTTACCCAGCGCCGCCGCCAGGCCAGAGTTCTGCATCCCCACTTCGATCGCCAGCGTGCGGCAGGTGGATTCGTCGAAACCAAACAGCTTTCCACCCCAGTATCCGCCCAGCAGACCAATGGTGTTATGCAGCACAACCGCGACGATCACTACAAAGCCCACCGAAGCAATGTGCGATGCGGAACCGGCTACCACGGCGCTGATAATGGCAAGTATGCAGACCATCGAAAACGCGGGCAGATACGGCTCAACCGCTTTCACCACCCGCGGGAAGAGATGGTGGATCACCAGTCCCAGCGCAATCGGGATCACCACGATTTGCAGAATGCTGAGCAGCATGCCCATCACATCCACCTGGATATGCGCGTCCACGTACAGGCGGGTTAACAGCGGCGTGGCAATCACGCCCACCAGCGTGGAAACGGAAGAGATAGTGACGGAGAGCGCCACGTCGCCTTTCGCCAGATAGATCATGACGTTAGATGCCGTGCCGCTGGCGACGCTCCCCACCAGCACCATCCCGGCGGAAAGGTCGGGCGGCATCTTAAAGGCCATCGCCAGCAGCCAGGCCGCGAGCGGCATCACCAGGTAGTGCAGGAAAATCCCTGCGGCAACCGGTGCCGGGCGAGACAGCACGCGTTTGAAATCGTCAATTTTTAGATGCACGCCCATGCCGAACATAATCAGCATCAGTAGCGTGGTGACCCACGGACCAATGCCCGTGAACGTGGTGGGAGTGTAATACGCGAGTACGGAGAGCAGCAGCGCCCATAACGGGAACAGCCGGGTGATAGCGGAGAGCATAGTGAATTCCTTGCAGTATTGTCGTGTTGTTTTGTTATAAAAAAGCCGGGTCTGTGCCCGGCTTATGGATAATGTTTATCGTGCTAACGAATTTTATTCAAACAAATTCTGATGAAGTTTCTGCACAACCTGCTCGGCCTGATCGGCAGGGACCAGGAAGCAGAGGTTGTAGCTGGACGCGCCGTAGCAAATCATGCGGATGCTGAACGGGTCGAGCACGCCGAACACCTCTTTGCCCACGCCGCACGCGCGCGACAGCTTATTACCGATGATGGCAACCAGCGCCAGATCTTCTTCCACCTCCACGCGGCACAGCTCGGAAAGCTCAATCAGCAGCGACTGCGTCAGCAGGGTATCACCCGTTGAGGTTGAACCGGTGGTGTCGAGCGTCAGCGCAATGCTGACTTCTGACGTGGTGATCAGGTCCACGGAGATATTGTGGCGCGCCAGGATGCCAAACACTTCCGCCAGGAATCCGCGGGAGTGCAGCATATTATGGCTGTGCAGGGTAACCAGCGTCTGCTTACGACGCAGGGCCAGCGCGCGGAACAGCGGCGGGTTCTCGGTTTTCTTGCAGACCAGCGTCCCGCCCGCCTTTGGATCTTTACTGGAGCCAACGAAGACCGGAATGTCGCTGCGCACGGCAGGCAGCAGCGTGGCCGGATGCAGCACTTTTGCGCCGAAGGTGGCCATTTCAGCCGCTTCTTCAAAGGCGATCACGTCAATGCGTTTTGCCGCAGAGACCACGCGCGGGTCGGTGGTGTAAATGCCCGGCACGTCCGTCCAGATATCCACGCGGGTGGCATGCAGGGCTTCACCCAGCAGGGCGGCGGTATAGTCGCTGCCGCCACGGCCCAGCGTGGTTGTGCGCCCTTTGGCTTCGCTGCCGATAAAGCCCTGGGTGATCACTATGCCTTCATCCAGACGCGGGGCAAGCTGCTGGTTAGTGAGCTCTGCCAAAGCTTCAACGTCCGGCTCGGCGCGGCCAAAGCGATCGCTGGTGCGCATTACTTTACGCACGTCGAACCACTGCGCCTGAATATTGCGCTCGCGCATGATCTCAACGAACAGCAGGGTGGACATCAGTTCGCCGTGGCTGACCAGTTCATCGGTTAGGGCGGTAGAGGTTGCCAGTGAAGCGGCTTCTGCCAGGGTAGTGATATTTTCCAGCAGGCGTTCCACTTCCTCACGAATGACGTTCGGGTTTTCCAGACGCTCAAGGATGTCGAACTGAATTTTGCGCAGTGCATCCAGCTTCACGAAACGCTCGGTCGCTTCCAGTCCTTCAGACAAAGAAACCAGCAGGTTCGTCACGCCGGCTGAGGCGGAGAGCACCACCAGGCGGGTATTCGGATCGGCCAGCACCACATCGGCGCTGCGGTTCATGGCAGCGTAGTCTGCCACACTGGTGCCGCCAAACTTGGCGACCACAAAACTCGTCATAACAACCTCGTGTCAGGGAATGAATAGAGCGACCTTGGCACAAGAATGAAGCGAGAACAGGTGCAGGCGCAAAATACGGCCCTATAAATAAAATGCGGGGGAGGTCCTGTCAATGCTGGGATTATGCGGATTTTTCATGGGGGGGTACCCCTCAGAAACAGGACTTATAACAGGCCCATATTTTATGCTCCTTTTTACCCCTTTTTGACCAACATTTCGCCACGCCGGAAGGGCGCGACAGCAGCTATACTTTTCGGGTCTTTTCACCTGCGTTTGATGCAGACCAGGGCAATGGCATAAAAACCATCACAATTTTTATTTGCAGGCGCTACAATCGACCGCAGTCACAATTCTCAAATCAGAAGAGTATTGCTATGAAAAACATCAACCCAACGCAGACCGCTGCATGGCAGGCACTACAGAAACATTTTGATGAAATGAAAGACGTCACTATCGCGGATCTGTTCGCGAAAGATGCCGATCGTTTCAGCAAGTTTTCCGCCACCTTCGATGACCTGATGCTGGTGGATTTCTCTAAGAACCGTATCACCGAAGAGACGCTGGCGAAGCTGCAAGATCTGGCGAAAGAGACTGAGCTGGCAGATGCCATCAAATCCATGTTCTCCGGTGAGAAGATCAACCGCACCGAAGACCGTGCCGTGCTGCACGTGGCGCTGCGCAACCGTAGCAATACTCCAATTATCGTTGACGGCAAAGATGTGATGCCGGAAGTGAACGCGGTGCTGGAAAAGATGAAAACCTTCTCTGAAGCGATCATCTCAGGTCAGTGGAAAGGCTACACCGGCAAAGCGATCACCGACGTCGTAAACATCGGTATCGGCGGCTCTGACCTCGGCCCGTTCATGGTGACCGAGGCGCTACGCCCGTACAAAAACCACCTCAACATGCACTTCGTGTCCAACGTCGATGGGACCCACATCGCTGAAGTGCTGAAAAAGGTGAACCCGGAAACCACGCTGTTCCTGGTGGCGTCTAAAACCTTCACCACTCAGGAAACCATGACCAACGCCCACAGCGCGCGCGACTGGTTCCTGAAAACCGCGGGCGACGAAAAGCACGTGGCGAAACACTTCGCGGCGCTGTCCACCAACGGTAAAGCGGTGGGTGAGTTCGGTATTGATACCGCGAACATGTTTGAGTTCTGGGACTGGGTGGGCGGCCGCTACTCACTGTGGTCTGCGATCGGTCTGTCCATCATCCTGTCCGTGGGCTTCGACAACTTCGTTGAGCTGCTCTCCGGTGCGCACGCGATGGACAAACACTTCTCCACCACCGCGCCTGAGAAAAACCTGCCGGTGCTGCTGGCGCTGATCGGGATCTGGTACAACAACTTCTTCGGCGCAGAAACCGAAGCGATTCTGCCGTACGACCAGTACATGCACCGCTTTGCGGCCTACTTCCAGCAGGGCAACATGGAATCCAACGGCAAGTACGTTGACCGTAACGGTAACGCGGTGGATTATCAGACTGGCCCAATCATCTGGGGCGAGCCGGGCACCAACGGTCAGCACGCGTTCTACCAGCTGATCCATCAGGGCACCAAAATGGTACCGTGCGATTTCATCGCCCCGGCGATTACGCACAACCCGCTTTCCGACCACCATCCGAAGCTGCTGTCTAACTTCTTCGCCCAGACCGAAGCGCTGGCGTTCGGTAAATCCCGCGAGGTGGTTGAGCAGGAGTACCGTGACCAGGGTAAAGATCCGGCTACGCTGGAACACGTTGTGCCGTTCAAAGTGTTCGAAGGCAACCGTCCAACTAACTCCATTCTGCTGCGTGAAATTACGCCGTTCAGCCTGGGCGCGCTGATTGCCCTCTACGAGCACAAGATCTTCACTCAGGGCGCTATTCTGAACATCTTCACCTTTGACCAGTGGGGCGTTGAGCTGGGCAAACAGCTGGCAAACCGCATTCTGCCAGAGCTGGGTGACGATAAAGCAATCGACAGCCACGACAGCTCCACCAATGGTCTGATTAACCGTTATAAAGCATGGCGTGCGTAATAAATATGTCATGAACAATGCCGGCGATATGCCGGCATTTTTTTATCGGATAATTCCTGATGTCTGTTAGTTATCTCAAATTCTGAATCTGAGTTTAATCCGAAAAACACGGTTACCCCGTTAATTGCTGAGGGTTATTTTAAGAAAATACGGAGTGATACTTTAATGGGTTTATATTATAACTGTTTGATAATGAATGGTTATTTATTTCAATAATTATTTTTTCTTTTCATTTTTAACCATTAGTCTGAAAACCTCATCCCTATTTACCCCCACGGTAAACCCACTGCTTTAGTTGTGTATACTCGAATCCGCCTGAATTTCTTTTCGGGCAAATCTCCATTCATTCATTGAAGGGAAATTGTTATGAAGAAAGTACTGTATGGCATTTTTGCCATATCTGCGCTTGCGGCGACGTCTGTCTATGCAGCTCCGGTCCAGGTCGGGGAAGCAGCAGGGTCGGCAGCGACGTCTGCGTCTGCGGGGAGTTCTACCGCAGCCAGCACCAGCGCCGTAAGTTCAGCCGTGGGTGTCGCGCTGGCGGCAACCGGTGGCGGTGATGGCTCCAATACCGGAACCACGACCACTACGACGACCAGCACCCAGTAATACCGGGTGTTTTAATCATAACCACACTTCGGTGTGGTTATTTCGCCCCTTCGGAGAAGAGTCGTGAAGCGACCTGCAATCATCCTGATTTGCCTGCTGTTGCAGGCGTGCTCAGCTACCACCAAAGGGCTGGGCCACTCACTGTGGGACAGCATGTTCGGCACGCCGGGCGTGCACCTGACCGATGACGAACTTCAGAACATGCCGTATGCCAGCCAGTACATGCAGCTAAACGATGGTCCGCAACTGTTTGTGGTGCTCGCTTTCGATGAAAACGGGCAGCAGAAATGGGTGACGCAGGATCAGGCCACCATCGTGACTCAGCATTCCCGCATCGTGAAAACGTTGCTCGGCGGCGACAACCTGCTTGAGGTAAACAACCTGGCTGAAGATCCGCTCATCAAGCCGAATCAGATCGTCGATGGCGCAAGCTGGACGCGCACAATGGGCTGGACCGAGCACAAACAGGTGCGCTACGCCACGGCCCGCTCCACCTTCCGCTGGGATGGTACGGACAGCGTCAAAGTGGGCAGCGACGAAACGCAGGTGCGCGTGCTGGATGAAGAGGTGACAACCGATCAGGCCACCTGGCATAACCGCTTCTGGGTGGACGAAGAGGGGCAAATCCGCCAGTCCTTACAGTATCTCGGTGCCGGTTTCTTCCCGGTGAAGACCACCCTGATCAAGGCGGCGAAATCATGAAAATGTTCATTCACGTTGCGCTTCTCGCCAGCCTGGCCTCGCCGCTGGCGTGGTCTGCGGGAACGGTACAGGTCTACACCCCGGACAGCGAAAAACCTAAAACCTTAACCAATGCCGGGCATCTGCTCGATCTGGTGGGGCAGCCGAGGCTGGCGAAAAGCTGGTGGACCGGGGCGGTTATCAGCGAGCGTCAGGCGACGATTGTAGCGGAACAAAAACATCAGGCGCTGCTCGCCCGACTGAGCGGGCTGGCACAACAGGAAGATGCTGACGATGCCGCGGCCATTACTAGCCTGCGTCAGCAGCTTCAGGCGGTTAAGGTGACGGGTCGCCAGAAGGTGAATCTCGATCCGGATGAGGTGCGCGTCGCCGAAAACGGCAATCCGTCGCTGGAAGGGGACTATACCCTGTGGCTGCCGGCTCAGCCTTCCACCGTCACCGTGATGGGGCTTATCAGCAGCCCTGGCAAAAAGCCGTTTACGCCGGGCCGGGACGTCGTGAGCTATCTCGACGAGCAAAGCTTGCTCAGCGGTGCGGATAACAGCTATGCCTGGGTGGTCTATCCGGACGGGCATACGCAAAAAGCGCCGGTGGCTTACTGGAATAAACGCCATATCGAACCTATGCCAGGCAGCATCATTTTTGTCGGTTTTGCCGACCATTTCTGGACGAAAGCGTATGACGGGCTTAATGCCGATATCCTTCGCTCCCTGATACAGCGGATACCGGAATAATGAAAAAAACCTATCTCTACAGCATGCTTGCACTGTGCGTGAGTGCCGCCTGTCATGCAGAAACGTATCCGGCACCCATCGGCCCGTCGCAGTCCGATTTTGGCGGCGTGGGCTTACTGCAAACCCCGACCGCGCGTATGGCCCGCGAGGGGGAAATCAGCCTTAACTATCGCGATAACGATCAGTACCGTTACTACTCTGCGTCCGTGCAGCTATTCCCCTGGCTGGAGACCACGCTGCGCTACACCGACGTGCGTACAAAACAGTACAGCAGCGTGGACGCCTTCTCCGGCGATCAGACCTATAAAGACAAAGCCTTCGACGTGAAGCTGCGCCTGTGGGAAGAGAGCTACTGGATGCCGCAGGTCTCCGTCGGGGCGAAAGACATTGGCGGGACCGGCCTGTTTGATGCGGAATACATCGTTGCCAGCAAAGCCTGGGGACCGTTTGATTTCTCGCTGGGTCTTGGCTGGGGCTACCTCGGCACCAGCGGCAACGTAACCAACCCGTTCTGTACCTACAGCGACAAATACTGCTACCGCGATAACAGCTACAAAAAAGCGGGTTCCATCAACGGTGACCAGATGTTCCACGGCCCGGCCTCGCTGTTTGGAGGCGTAGAGTATCAAACGCCATGGCAGCCGCTGCGCCTGAAGCTGGAGTACGAAGGCAATAACTA
This sequence comes from Enterobacter cloacae complex sp. SYL003, assembly GCF_049236925.1. NCBI lineage: Bacteria > Pseudomonadati > Pseudomonadota > Gammaproteobacteria > Enterobacterales > Enterobacteriaceae > Enterobacter > Enterobacter cloacae complex sp. SYL003. Next base: position 15,617 of record NZ_JBMKJK010000023.1, read on the forward strand.
CAGCGAAGATTTTGCCGGCAAGATTGAGCAGAAAAGCAAGTTTAACGTCGGCGCCATTTACCGCGTCACCGACTGGGCCGACGTTAACCTCAGCTATGAGCGCGGTAATACCCTGATGTTTGGCTTTACGCTGCGCACCAACTTTAACGACATGCGGCCGCGCTACAATGACAACCCGCGGCCCAAATACCAGCCGGAGCCGCAGGATGCGATCATTCAGCACTCCGTGGTAGCGAACCAGCTGACGCTGCTGAAATATAACGCAGGCCTGGCGGATCCGAAGATCCAGACCAAAGGCGATACGCTGTACGTCACCGGCGAGCAGGTAAAATACCGCGACTCCCGCGAAGGGATCGAGCGCGCCAACCGGATCGTCATGAACGATCTGCCGGAGGGGATCCGCACGATCCGCGTGACGGAGAACCGTCTCAACCTGCCGCAGGTCACCACTGAAACCGATGTTGCCAGCCTTAAGCGTCATCTTGAAGGCGAACCGCTGGGACATGAAACCGAGCTGGTGCAAAAACGCGTTGAGCCGGTGGTGCCAGAGAGCACCGAGCAGGGCTGGTATATCGATAAATCCCGCTTCGATTTCCATATCGATCCGGTGCTGAACCAGTCCGTGGGTGGGCCGGAAAACTTCTACATGTATCAGCTGGGCGCGATGGCGACGGCGGATCTGTGGGTGACCGACCACCTGTTGACCACCGGTAGTCTGTTCGGCAACCTTGCCAACAACTACGACAAATTTAACTACACCAACCCGCCGAACGATTCAAAACTGCCGCGCGTGCGTACCCGCGTTCGCGAATATGTGCAGAACGATATCTACGTGAATAACCTGCAGGCCAACTACTTCCAGTACTTCGGTAACGGCTTCTACGGCCAGGTTTACGGTGGCTATCTGGAAACCATGTTCGGCGGCGCGGGGGCGGAGGTGCTTTATCGTCCCGTCGACAGTAACTGGGCGTTTGGGATTGATGCCAACTACGTGAAACAGCGTGACTGGCGCAGCGCGCAGGACATGATGAAGTTCACCGACTACAGCGTCAAAACCGGCCACCTGACCGCCTACTGGACGCCGTCGTTCGCACAGGATGTGCTGGTGAAAGCCAGCGTCGGGCAGTACCTGGCGGGCGATAAGGGCGGCACGCTGGATATCTCCAAACACTTCGACAGCGGCGTTGTGGTAGGCGGTTATGCCACCATTACCAACGTTTCGCCAGACGAGTACGGGGAAGGGGACTTCACCAAAGGGGTGTACGTGTCGATTCCGCTGGATCTGTTCTCGTCAGGCCCAACCCGCAGCCGTGCGGCAGTGGGCTGGACGCCGCTGACGCGCGACGGCGGTCAGCAGCTTGGACGTAAGTTCCAGCTGTATGATATGACCAGCGATAAGAACATTAACTTCCGCTGATGCTTGTTTGCCCGGTGGCGCTGCGCTTACCGGGCCTACGAGAGTATTTTTGTAGGCCGGGCAAACGCAGTGCCGCCCGGCAAGAATGTTCATGTGGACAAAACATAAACAAAAAATATAGATCCCCGTCACATTTTTGCGTTATACAGGAACCTCGCCCTGGAGAATGAGGTGCTGTATGACATCCCTGACTCGTCCGCGTGTTGAGTTTATCTCAACGATACTCCAGACCGTGCTGAACCTCGGTCTGCTGAGCCTTGGCCTGATCCTGGTCGTGTTTCTGGGTAAAGAGACGGTGCATCTGGCGGATGTGCTGTTCGCACCTGAGCAAACCAGCAAATACGCGCTGGTGGAAGGCCTGGTGGTCTACTTTCTCTACTTTGAATTTATCGCCCTGATTGTGAAGTACTTTCAGTCCGGCTTTCACTTCCCGCTGCGCTATTTTGTCTATATTGGCATCACCGCCATTGTGCGGCTGATCATCGTCGATCATAAATCCCCGCTCGACGTGCTGATCTACTCGGCGGCGATCCTGCTGCTGGTGATCACCCTCTGGCTGTGCAACTCAAAGCGGCTGAAACGCGAATAAAAAAAGGGCGCTCCGAAGAGCGCCTAACAACAGTCACAAGTTGGTTCAATACAATACGTCTAAAGTTGAGGGTTGCAGTGGCATAACAGATGAAACTTAACCTTTCACACCGCCCGCCGTCAGGCCGTTGACCAGCCAGCGCTGGGCCAGCAGGAACACCACGGTAATCGGGATGGCAGAGAGTACGGCCGCCGCGGCAAAGTCGCCCCACAGGTAGTTTTGCGGGTTGAGGTATTGCTGCATACCGACGGCCAGGGTGTAGCTGTTCACATCGCGCAGTAACAGAGAGGCGACCGGTACTTCGGTGATCGCCGCGATAAACGACAGGATGAACACCACCGCCAGAATCGGCACCGACAGCGGCAGCAGCACCAGACGGAACGCCTGCCACGGGGTGGCGCCATCCAGCGCGGCGGCTTCTTCCAGTGAACCATCGATGGTTTCGAAATAGCCCTTGATGGTCCACACATGCAGGGCGATGCCGCCAAGATAGGCGAAGATTACGCCGCCGTGGGTGTTCAGGCCGATAAACGGCACGTACTGGCCCAGACGATCAAACAGGGCATACAACGCCACCAGTGACAGCACCGCCGGGAACATCTGGAAAATCAGCATCCCTTTCAGCAGGGTCGCTTTGCCAGGAAAACGCATACGGGCGAAGGCGTAAGCACAAGTGGTGGAGAGCGTCACGATGCCGATGGCAGTAATGGTCGCCACTTTTACCGAGTTCCACAACCACAGCAGCACCGGGAACGGCGGCGGAGTGACTCGGCCATCCGCGTGTTCCACACTGAAGCCCAGCGCGAGTTTCCAGTGCTCCCAGGAGATTTCATCCGGGATCAGGCTCCCGGTGGCGAAGTTCCCCGAACGCAGGGAGATGGCGATAACCATCAGCAGCGGGAACATGATCGCCGCGATGAAAATCAGCAGGCCTAAGTGCGTCGCGAGGAGGCGCAGTTTCTGAGATTTGGGTTGTACCATTGCCATGTTCAGTGCCCTCCTTAGTCAAATTTCATACGTGTAGCTTTCAGGTTCACGATCGCCAGGGCGCCCACCAGCAGGAAGATCAGGGTGGCAATCGCTGCCGCCAGACCGAAGTCCTGACCGCCGCCGCCTTCGAAGGCGATACGGTAGGTGTAGCTCACGAGCAGGTCGGTATAGCCTGCCGGCGTGGTGGTGCCGAGACGGTCCGGACCGCCGTTGGTCAACAGCTGAATCAGCACGAAGTTGTTAAAGTTAAAGGCGAAGCTGGCAATCATCAGCGGCGTCAGCGGCTTAATGAGCAGCGGCAGGGTAATTTTGAAGAAGTTCTGGAACGGACCCGCGCCGTCCATCGCCGAGGCTTCGTACAGGTCATCCGGGATGGCCTTCAGCAGCCCCATGCACAGGATCATCATGTACGGATAACCCAGCCAGGTGTTGACGATGATAATCATCGAACGGGCGGTGGTCGGGTCGCTGAACCAGGCCGGTTTGATGCCGAACAGCGCGCTCAGCATCATGTTGATTTCACCGAAGCTCTGGTTAAACAGCCCTTTGAAAATCAGAATCGAGATGAACGACGGCACGGCGTACGGCAGAATCAGCAGCACGCGGTAAATCGCTTTCCCTTTCAGGGACTCCCACTGAACGAGACAGGCCAGCACCATGCCCACGGCCACGGTCAGGATCACGGTCAGTATGGAGAAGACTACCGTCCAGACGAAGATGGCGAAGAACGGTTTCTGGATGCCTTCGTCGGTAAACACGCGGGTAAAGTTATCCCAGCCGATGGTAACGGTATAGCCCGGGCTGAGCTTGTCGTCGCCCCAGCTGCCGTCGGCATTCACCGACTGATAGAAACCGATATCGTTGTTCGGGCGGTATTTTACGCCGCTCTGGTTGTTGGTCAGCGTGCCGTCATCCGCCAGAGTATAAAGCGGCTGCGTGCCGGAAAACTGGCGCAGCGAGCTCATGGTTACTTTGCTGTCATCGGGCAGCACGGCGGTGAGCTGGGTCAGCGCCTGGCGATTTTGAGTGATGATACGCAGGTTGGCACGTTCACCTTCCGGCAGGGCCGCGGCCTCTTTTAAGACCAGCTTCTGCTCGCCGCCAAATTTGAACGCGTCGGAAAGATAGTTTTTGCCGCTCTCACCGTCAGTGAGCGCTAACTTCCACTCATCTCCCGCAGGATACAGGCCGAAGTTAAAGGTTTTACCCGCCTGATAAGAACGATCCAGAAGCACCTGGGTGGCACGCTCCTGCGCGAGCTGGTTGGTGCTGCTGTAGTTGGTAAAGGCAATCGCGATGGTGCAGATCAGCGGAAAGAGGACAAACAGCCCCATCCCGGCAACACCGGGGTAGACATAGCGCCAGGCATACGCTTTACGGTTGGCGAAAATATACAGGCCAACCGAGCTTAAAATCAGCGTCATGATGGCAAAAAGGTATTCCCCTTGCACGTACATTAAAACAACAAGGTAACCCACCAGCAGACACAGCAGACCTATCACTGACCACTTCAGTGCGTCGCTTTGCCACCAGCGTTTCTTTTTAATGACATCCATGGGGTTCTTCCTCTACAACGGTGGAAACTTATCGTCAGGTGGCGCTGGGCTTACCTGACCTACGGATCGTGCCGTAGTCGTAGGGCGGGTAAGCGCACGCGCCACCCGCCGTTTTTCAGACTTACTTAGTAATACGACCCTGAGCATCTTTCAGCGCGGCATCAACAGTCTGGCGACCGCTTGCCGCGTTGATGACGGCGGTACGGGTGGCGTACCAGAACGCAGCCATCTGTGGGATGTTCGGCATGATTTCGCCTTTCTGGGCGTTATCCATGGTGGCCGCAATGCGTGGATCTTTCGCTAACTGATCCTGGAAGGATTTCAGCGCAACGGCGCCCAGCGGTTTGTCCTTGTTCACTTCATCCAGACCCTGATCGGTCAGCAGGTAGTTTTCGAGGAACTCTTTCGCCAGCTCTTTGTTCGGGCTGGCGGCGTTGATACCCGCGCTCAGCACGCCAACAAACGGTTTAGACGGCTTGCCGTTGAAGGTTGGCAGCAGGGTCACGCCGTAGTTGACTTTGCTCTTGTCGATGTTGGTCCAGGCCCACGGACCGTTGATGGTCATCGCGGTTTCGCCTTTGTTGAACGCCGCTTCCGCGATGGAGTAGTCGGTATCCGCGTTCATGTGTTTGTTCTTAATCAGGTCAACCAGGAAGGTCAGGCCTTTTTTCGCGCCCGCGTTGTCCACGCCCACGTCTTTCACGTCATATTTGCCGTTTTCAAACTTGAACGCGTAGCCGCCGTCGGCAGCAATCAGCGGCCAGGTGAAGTACGGCTCTTGCAGGTTGAACATCAGAGCGGATTTACCTTTCGCCTTCAGCTCTTTATCCAGAGCAGGGATCTCTTCCCAGGTTTTCGGTGGATTTGGCACCAGGTCTTTGTTGTAAATCAGTGACAGGGCTTCAACCGCGATTGGGTAAGCGATCAGCTTGCCGTTATAGCGAACGGCGTCCCAGGTGAACGGGAACAGTTTGTCCTGGAAGGCTTTGTCTGGCGTAACTTCTGCCAGCAGGCCAGACTGCGCGTAGCCCCCGAAACGGTCATGCGCCCAGAAGATAATGTCCGGTCCATCGCCGGTTGCCGCAACCTGCGGGAACTTCTCTTCCAGTTTGTCCGGGTGTTCTACGGTGACTTTGATACCGGTGTCTTTCTCGAATTTTTTGCCCACTTCGGCCAGACCGTTATAGCCCTTGTCGCCGTTAATCCAGATAACCAGCTTACCTTCTTCAATTTTGGCGAGAGCCGGTGCGGAAATCATCATTGCTGCGAGGGCGGACAATGCGAAAACGCGTGCGCCAGTCTTGATCTTCATATCTGCCATCCTTTATTGGTGATGTGCTCGTGGATACATAAGGTGGTTCAACGTGACTCAGTCTCCTTATTTGACATCCTCTTTCCATCCTCCCAGTCCCTACGCCCCACCCCCTGTTTGTGTGATCCCTGTAACATAAATTTAAGTTATGAGTGCTGGCGCACATAAAAACCCACTGAATTTTGCAGGCCGCTTCACGATTTTCGCCTCAGCCCCTCCGCTGCGGTCGCAGAGCCTGCTCTCTCATCCTCCCGCCTCCTCCCCCATAAAAAAGCCGGGGGGTGGAGGATTCACGAAAGTAATGGAACACGCATAGTGAACTTATCTTGAATGTTTCTGTCGGTGACAGGTTGTAACGAAGGGAGAAGGGCATGGCGAGCGTACAGCTGCGTAATGTAACGAAAGCCTGGGGCGACGTTGTGGTGTCAAAAGACATCAATCTGGACATCCACGAAGGTGAGTTTGTGGTGTTCGTTGGTCCATCAGGCTGTGGTAAATCTACTCTGCTGCGTATGATTGCCGGTCTTGAAACCATCACCAGTGGCGATTTATTTATTGGTGATACCCGAATGAACGACATCCCGCCAGCTGAACGCGGCGTGGGCATGGTGTTCCAGTCTTATGCGCTTTATCCGCATCTTTCCGTTGCCGAGAACATGTCCTTTGGCCTGAAGCTGGCCGGCGCGAAAAAAGAGATCATTAACCAGCGCGTCACCCAGGTGGCGGAAGTGCTCCAGCTGGCACATCTGCTGGAGCGTAAACCGAAGGCGCTCTCCGGTGGTCAGCGTCAGCGTGTGGCGATCGGCCGTACGCTGGTGGCCGAGCCGCGCGTGTTCCTGCTCGATGAACCTCTCTCTAACCTGGATGCCGCCTTGCGCGTCCAGATGCGTATCGAAATCTCCCGTCTGCACAAGCGCCTGGGGCGCACGATGATTTACGTCACCCACGATCAGGTCGAAGCGATGACGCTGGCCGACAAAATCGTGGTACTGGACGCCGGTCGCGTGGCGCAGGTGGGCAAACCGCTGGAGCTGTATCACTACCCGGCAGACCGCTTTGTTGCGGGCTTTATTGGCTCGCCAAAGATGAACTTCCTGCCCGTAAAAGTGACCGCGACGGCAATCGAACAGGTACAGGTGGAGCTGCCAAACCGTCAGCAAGTCTGGCTGCCGGTCGACAGCGCCAACGTACAGGTGGGGGCCAATATGTCCCTCGGTATCCGCCCTGAGCATTTACTGCCGAGCCACATCGCTGATGTGACGCTGGAAGGTGAAGTTCAGGTCGTCGAACAGCTTGGTCACGAAACACAGATTCATATCCAGATCCCCGCCATCCGTCAGAACCTGGTCTACCGCCAGAATGACGTGGTGTTGGTAGAAGAGGGTGCCACATTCGCTATCGGTTTGCCGCCAGAGCGTTGCCATCTGTTCCGTGAGGATGGCACTGCATGTCGTCGGTTGCACAAAGAGCCAGGCGTTTAAGCATTCCAATTACAAAGAAAAGCAATGATCTCAGGAGATAGAATAATGATTACTCTGCGCAAACTTCCTTTGGCAGTTGCCGTCGCAGCGGGCGTAATGTCTGCTCAGGCACTGGCAGTGGATTTCCATGGTTATGCTCGTTCTGGTATCGGCTGGACGGGTAGTGGCGGTGAACAACAATGTTTCCAGGCAACAGGCGCACAAAGTAAATACCGTCTCGGTAACGAATGTGAAACCTACGCCGAACTGAAACTGGGCCAGGAAGTGTGGAAAGAAGGCGACAAGAGCTTCTATTTCGACACCAACGTAGCGTACTCCGTGGCACAGCAGAATGACTGGGAAGGTACCGATCCGGCGTTCCGTGAAGCTAACGTGCAGGGTAAAAACCTGATTGAATGGCTGCCTGGCTCTACCATCTGGGCCGGTAAGCGCTTCTATCAGCGTCATGACGTACACATGATCGACTTCTACTACTGGGATATCTCTGGTCCTGGTGCCGGTATTGAAAACATCGATCTGGGCTTCGGTAAACTGTCTCTGGCAGCGACGCGTTCCCAGGAAGCTGGCGGTTCTTATGCCTTCAGCAGCCAGAACATCTATGACCGTACCAAAGATACCGCGAACGACGTATTTGACGTGCGTTTAGCGGGCCTGGAAACTAACCCGGACGGCGTGCTGGAACTGGGTGTGGATTATGGCCGCGCGAACACGACCGACGGCTATGATCTTGCCGACGGCGCGTCGAAAGATGGCTGGATGTTCACCGCTGAACATACCCAGAGCATGCTGAAAGGCTACAACAAGTTTGTGCTGCAGTATGCGATGGACTCAATGACCACGCAGGGTAAAGGTCTGAGCCAGGGTTCCTATGGTTCTTCCAGCTTTACCATCACGAATCCTGATGGCACGACGACCAATTACGCCAACGATGTGATTAACAACAACGGCAGCCTCTGGCGCATCCTGGACCACGGTGCAATCACCCTGGCCGACAAGTGGGACCTGATGTATGTCGGTATGTACCAGAAACTCGACATGGATGATAACCAGGGGAGTGACTGGTGGACCGTGGGTGTACGTCCGATGTACAAATGGACGCCAATCATGAGCACCCTGCTGGAAGTGGGCTACGACAATGTCAAATCCCAGGAAACCGGCGATCGCAACAGCCAGTACAAAATCACCCTGGCGCAACAGTGGCAGGCTGGCGACAGCATCTGGTCTCGTCCGGCCATCCGTGTCTTCGCAACCTACGCGAAGTGGGATGAGAAATGGGGCTACGCGAAGAACGGTAACGGCGATGCCACCCGTTACGCGATCTCTGACTCCACCGGTAACGGTCGATTCTCTACCAGCCGCGGCGATGACGATGAGTTCTCCTTCGGCGCCCAGATGGAAATCTGGTGGTAACCGCATCCTGATCTGACGATGTAATCTGGGGGGCGAAAGCCCCTCAATTCCTGAGGTACTGCGCGCTATTGCCTGGCCACCGCAGTGCTTACGCTTTCTGAGGTGATAACAATGAAAATGAAGAAAAATCTCGTCGCGCTGTGCCTGACAGCGGGTCTGCTGGCCTGTGTGCCTGGCGTTACGCTCGCTGACGTCAATTATGTACCGCAGAATACCAGCGCAGCGCCTGCCATTCCGACAGCCGCTCTACAGCAATTAACCTGGACGCCGGTGGATCAGTCCAAAACGCAGAGCACACAGCTTGCGACGGGTGGCCAACAGCTCAATGTGGCTGGCATTACCGGGCCGGTAGCCGCCTATAGCGTACCGGCTAATATCGGTGAGCTAACGTTGACTTTATCCAGTGAAGTTAACAAACAGACCAGCGTTTTTGCGCCGAACGTTCTGATCCTCGATCAGAACATGACGCCTTCCGCCTATTTCCCCAGCAGCTATTTTACCTATCAAGAGCCGGGTGTAATGAGCGCGGACCGCCTGGAAGGGGTAATGCGTCTGACCCCGGCGCTCGGGCAGCAAAAGCTCTACGTACTGGTCTTCACCACTGAAAAAGATTTGCAGCAAACCACCACTCTGCTCGATCCGGCAAAAGCCTATGCCAAAGGGGTCGGTAACGCCATTCCCGATATTCCCGATCCGATTGCGCGCCATACCACCGACGGCCTGCTTAAGCTGAAGGTGAAAACCAACAGCAGCTCCAGCGTACTCGTAGGCCCACTGTTTGGCTCATCTGGCCCGGGTCCGGTAACGGTGGGTAATACTGCCGCGCCTGTGTATGCCGCGCCAGCCGCAGCACCAGCCGCAGCCCCGGCCCCGGCGAAAAAAGCCGAGCCGGTGCTTAACGATACTGAAACTTACTTTAACAACGCCATCAAGCAGGCAGTTAAAAACGGCGATGTCGATAAAGCGCTGAAACTGCTTGATGAAGCCGAGCGTTTAGGTTCAACCACTGCCCGTTCCACCTTTATCAGCAGTGTAAAAGGCAAGGGGTAACCGTCTCCCCACAGTGCTGATTTTGTTAGTCGTTTGGTGCGCCTTCGCGGGCGCACTTTTTTTGGCTAAGTTGCACCTTTGTTGCGATAGTGATCGTTAAATTCTGTTTGTCCGTCCTCATTTTGCCAATCTGCGATACAATGCTTTTACGTTATGTATCGGAGAGTCTGGCATGTCACACCCCGCGCTAACGCAGCTGCGTGCGCTACGCTATTTCGACCACATCCCTGCGCTTGACCCGGAACAGCTGGACTGGCTGCTGCTGGAAGATTCCATGACAAAACGTTTTGAGCAACAGGGTAAAACGGTCACGGTGACGATGATTCAGGAAGGTTTTGTCTTGGCTGAAGCGATTGCCAGCGAGCTGCCGCTGCTGCCGCAGGAAGAACGCTACTGGCTGCGTGAAATTTTACTCTGTGCGGATGGCGAGCCGTGGCTTGCCGGGCGAACGGTGGTTCCTGAGTCTACACTTTCCGGGCCGGAGCTTGCACTGCAACGCCTCGGCAAAACGCCGCTGGGGCGCTATCTGTTCACCTCGTCTGAACTGACCCGTGATTTTATTGAAATTGGTTGCGATGCCGATTTGTGGGGGCGCCGTTCCCGCCTTCGTTTGAGTGGCAAGCCGTTAATACTGACGGAACTCTTTTTGCCTGCATCGCCGTTGTACTAAGAGGGAGAAAAAATGGAGTGGAGTCTGACGCAGAATAAGCTGCTGGCCTATCACCGCCTGATGCGTACTGATAAACCCATTGGCGCGCTGCTGCTGCTGTGGCCGACCTTATGGGCGCTGTGGGTTGCCACGCCGGGCGTACCGCCGCTGTGGATCCTGGCGGTGTTTGTGGCGGGTGTCTGGCTGATGCGCGCTGCGGGCTGTGTGGTCAACGACTATGCTGACCGGAAATTTGATGGACATGTTAAGCGCACCGCGAATCGTCCTTTGCCGAGCGGTCAGGTGACCGGGAAAGAGGCGCGCATCCTGTTTGTGGTGCTGGTGCTTCTCTCTTTCATGCTGGTGTTAACCCTTAACACCATGACCATTCTGCTGTCCGTCGCTGCTCTGGCGCTGGCCTGGGTCTACCCATTTATGAAGCGATACACCCATCTGCCGCAGGTGGTATTGGGTGCGGCATTTGGCTGGTCGATTCCCATGGCGTTTGCCGCGGTCAGCGAGTCCGTTCCGCTCAGCTGCTGGTTGATGTTCCTGGCGAATATTCTCTGGGCCGTTGCGTACGATACCCAATACGCGATGGTCGATCGCGATGACGATCTCAAGATTGGCATCAAATCGACAGCGATCCTGTTTGGCCGTCACGACAAACTGATCATCGGCATATTGCAGGTGGCGGTGCTGGCGTTGATGGTGGCGATTGGTCGCCTGAACGGGCTGAACTGGGAGTTTTACTGGTCCGTGCTGGTGGCGGGTCTGCTGTTTGCGTATCAGCAGAAGCTGATCGTGAAGCGCGAGCGTGAAGCCTGCTTTAAAGCGTTTCTGAATAATAACTACGTCGGGCTGGTGCTGTTTATGGGGCTGGCGATGAGTTATTGGTCATAAAAAAGCCGGGTGGCGGCTTCGCCTTACCCGGCCTACGATTTAGCAGAACATGTAGGCCGGGTAAGCGTTAGCGCCACCCGGCTTTAACATCACTCGCCCTGCGTCGAACTCTCAATCGTTAAACGCACATCCGCGGTAATCAGCTCTGCCAGCATCTGGTAAACCTTCATCGTCTCTTCCGGCTCAGCATCGCCCGTATCGCTAATGTAACCTTCGTCGCGCAGCGTCAGCACCAGGGAGCTGAATACCGCTTTGTCGAAGAATTCCGGGGCGTTAATGCCATGCAGAACGGACAGGCGCTGGGCCAGCGTCCGACTCTCTTTTTCCAGCGTACCGCGGTTGATTGACGGGTTAGCACTCAATAACCAGAAGGTAATGGCGTAGCGCTGCAACGTCTCACGCGCACCGGAAGCCAGGAGCTGCAAGGTTCGGGAACGTGACGGATTGATATGCAGTTCGTCATCACTGATGGTAATCAGCCCCTGACGACGCATCTCTGCGGACATTTTATCGAGCTCTGCCGCCAGCTCATCCTTACTCCAGCGCAGGAACAGCTCCGCTTTCAGCATCGGATAGATGGCCTGAATATGGCGCAGCAGCTCCTGACGCGAAATACGGCGGTGCTGGGTAATAATGGCAGCCATCAGTGACGGCAGCATCAGCATGTGAGTGATGTTATTACGGTAGTAGGTCATCAGCACGGCCTGCTCGCGCGGCAGAATGATGATGTCACCAATCGTATCTTTCTCGACTTCGAACTTGTTCATCTGCAACGCGTGATCGATCAGTTCGCTGGCGGTGGCAGACGGCACGGTCGAATCCACGGAATACGGCACGTTGCGCATGATATCCAGATAGCAATCAATCTGCTCGGTCAACTGCTCGCGAGTCAGTGAACGCTGGCGAGAGGCCAGAAGCGCGGTACAACACAGGTTCATGGCGTTTGCCGCACCAGCATTGTTGATGCGTACCATCAGCTCGGATGCAATGCCGTTGACCGTTGGCGTCAGCCAGGCCGGACGTACCGCTTCGATAGGATCAATAGACTCGCGCCACTCCGGAACATGATGGTTCAGATATGTCATCAGGGGCAGGGGCTCGCCAAAGTTCACGTAGCCCTGACCGAGGTTGCGCAATTTACTCAGACCACGCAGCATCTGCGGCAGACTCTCTTTCTCTTTGGTCGCACCGCGCAGCTCTTTCGCGTAGGTGCCCACTTCCATCACGTGTTCATAACCGATGTAAATAGGCACCAGCGTAATAGGACGCGTACCGCCACGCAGCATGGCCTGAATGGTCATCGACAGCGTGCCGGTCTTAGGATCGAGCAGACGACCGGTACGGGAGCGACCGCCTTCAACAAAGTACTCCACGGAATAACCGCGGCTGAACAGCTCGCCCAGATACTCCCTGAAAACGGTGGAGTAGAGCTTGTTACCCTTGAAGGTACGACGAATGAAGAACGCACCCAGACGGCGGAAAATCGGACCTGCTGGCCAGAAGTTCAGGTTGATACCGGCAGCAATATGCGGCGGCACCAGGCCCTGGTGATAGAGCACGTAAGAGAGCAGCAGGTAGTCCATGTGGCTGCGGTGGCAGGGCACATAGACAATCTCGTGGCCGTCATGCGCTAACTGACGCACGCGCTCGGCGTTGTGGACGTTAATCCCCTGATAGAGGCGGTTCCACGTGAAACCGAGGATACGGTCAGAGAGACGAATCATCTCGTAGGAGAAGTTCGCGGCGATCTCTTCCATCAGCGCGATTGCGTTCTGCTGCGCTTTCTCGTGCGAAATCTTCTTGCTGCGCGCTTCGTCTTCTACGGCACGGGCAATCGCTTTGGAAGCCAGCAGCTTGTTGAACAGATCCTGACGCGCCGGGAGACGAGGCCCAACGGCCGCCAGACGCTGACGTGCAAAGTGCATACGCGCAACGCGCGCCAGCTTTTGCGCAATGATTTTGTCAGTACCGTGTTCATCCGCCATGCGGCGCAGTGAAACGGAAGGCGAGAAGCGAACAAAGCTGTCGCGTCCCAGCCATGAGACGGCGAAGAATTTCTGAATGCCGTTGAGCATACGCAGCGGCGGGTTCTCTTCCCCTTTTTCACGCCCCGGACGACGGCCAAACATCACCGACACCGGCACCATCTGCACGTCCAGATCGGGGTTGCTGCGGTGCAGATCGAGGTAATCATGGAACAGCTTAATGGACTCTTCTTTCGGCGTGTAATAGGTGAACACGCGCGGTCCGCCATGGATGAACACGTAGCGCGGCAGCAGCGTACCGTCGACTTCCAGCGGTTCAAGCGGGTCAGGTAAATCGTGCGCCAGACATTGAGCGCGAAGCGTTAGCAGGTCTGCCTTCGAGTTATAAGGCAAAACGTACATAATAGGGCGCGACGTATCGAGCCCTAATTCCAGCGCAGGTTCTGCTGGGATAGACTTACTTTTTACCAGTACGCTTAATGGTAAATTAAGTAATTTGTAGTAAATTCGTGGCCAGCCGGACATAAACGATGTAAAGCCTCTGGTTAATAATGCAATTGCGGCGCAAGGATAACAGAAAGCGCGCAAAATTTCTGTTGTTACCCGTCATACTTCAGGTCGCAGCAAAACGCGCTGCGGCTTTAGTTACTGACGCTATTTATCATAAAAGGTTCTTTTAATGGCCAATAATACCACTGGGTTAACTCGAATCATTAAAGCTGCCGGTTATTCATGGAAAGGTTTCCGCGCCGCATGGGTTAATGAAGCCGCTTTCCGCCAGGAAGCGGTTGCCGCAATCGTTGCCGTTGTCATCGCCTGCTTCCTTGATGTTGATGCTATCACCCGCGTACTGCTCATCGGATCTGTCCTTCTGGTGATGATAGTGGAAATTCTGAATAGCGCTATTGAGGCCGTTGTTGACCGAATCGGGTCGGAATTCCATGAACTGTCTGGCCGGGCGAAAGACATGGGTTCCGCTGCCGTACTGCTGTCGATTATCACGGCGGCGATCACCTGGGTCACGCTACTTTGGTCGCATTTCCGATGAGCCTCGAGGAATAATTAAGTCCCTGGTTTTTTGTGCAGTTTTTGGTTCCAAAATCGCCTTTGACTGTATATACTCACAGCATAACTGTATATACACCCAGGGGGCGGTATGAAAGCGTTAACGACCAGGCAGCAAGAGGTGTTTGATCTCATTCGGGATCATATCGGCCAGACGGGTATGCCACCCACGCGTGCAGAAATTGCGCAGCGTCTGGGCTTCCGTTCTCCTAATGCTGCCGAAGAGCACCTTAAGGCGCTTGCGCGTAAGGGCGTGATTGAGATTGTTTCCGGCGCCTCACGCGGCATCCGTCTGCTGGTGGAAGAAGAGAGCGGTATTCCGCTGGTGGGCCGCGTAGCCGCAGGTGAACCTCTGCTGGCGCAACAGCACATCGAAGGGCACTATCAGGTTGACCCAGGCATGTTCAAGCCGAGCGCTGATTTCCTGCTGCGCGTTAGCGGAATGTCCATGAAAGATATCGGTATTCTTGATGGCGATCTGCTGGCGGTACACAAAACCCAGGACGTGCGTAACGGACAAGTGGTCGTGGCGCGCATTGATGATGAAGTGACGGTTAAGCGCCTGAAAAAACAAGGCAATACCGTGCAGCTTCTGCCTGAAAACAATGAATTCTCCCCGATTGTGGTGGATCTCCGCGAGCAGAGCTTCTCTATTGAAGGGCTGGCGGTCGGCGTTATCCGCAACGGTGAATGGCTGTAATCTCTTCCTGACAGGCTGTAGTTCCTCTACAGCCTGGCCTGTTTTCTGATTCCGGTAATTTCCATGGCATTGCTAACTTCTGCCGATAAGGCGTTGTGGCGTCTTGCGCTACCGATGATTTTTTCCAATATTACCGTTCCTCTGCTGGGGCTGGTTGATACGGCGGTAATCGGGCATCTGGATTCGCCGATTTACCTGGGCGGCGTCGCGATTGGCGCAACGGCGACCAGCTTCCTCTTTATGCTGCTACTTTTTCTGCGCATGAGTACGACAGGCCTTACGGCCCAGGCGTATGGTGCAAAAGATCCCCTGCGTCTGGCGCGTGCGCTGGTTCAGCCGCTCATTCTGGCGTTCGGTGCTGGCGCGTTAATCGTTCTGTTGCGTACGCCGCTGATTGATCTTGCGCTCCATATTGTAGGCGGCAGCGATGCCGTACTGGAACAAGCCCGGCGGTTCCTCGAAATTCGCTGGCTCAGCGCGCCCGCTTCATTGGCAAACCTGGTCCTTCTGGGCTGGCTGCTGGGCGTGCAGTACGCCCGCGCGCCAGTGATCTTGCTGGTGGTGGGTAACCTGCTAAACATTGTGCTCGATCTCTGGCTGGTGATGGGACTGCACATGAACGTCCGGGGCGCGGCGCTGGCTACGGCAATTGCCGAGTACGGGACGCTGCTGATCGGTTTGGGGATGGTCTGGCGCGTGCTGGCGATGCGCGGTATCACCCTGGATCTGCTGAAATCGGCCTGGCGCGGCAATATGCGTAAGCTGCTGGCGCTTAATCGCGACATCATGCTCCGTTCGCTCCTGCTGCAACTCTGCTTCGGCGCATTAACCGTTTTTGGTGCGCGTCTTGGGCCTGAGATCGTCGCCGTCAACGCAGTGCTCATGACGTTACTGACCTTTACCGCTTACGCGCTGGATGGTTTTGCTTACGCCGTCGAGGCGCATTCAGGGCAGGCTTATGGCGCGCGTGAAAGCGGCCAGTTACGCGAAGTCTGGCGTGCAGCCTGTCGTCAGGCGGGTCTGGTGGCGCTGGTCTTTGCTCTGGTTTACGCCTGTTTTGGTGGGCATATTGTCGCGCTTCTCACCTCGTTGCCCGCGCTACGTGAGCTGGCCGATCGCTACATCCTCTGGCAGGTAGTATTACCGGTGGTGGGCGTGTGGTGCTATTTGCTGGACGGCATGTTTATTGGTGCGACGCGAGGGGCGGAGATGCGCAACAGCATGGCCGTCGCTGCGGCGGGGTTCGGCCTGACGCTGCTGACCTTGCCATATCTCGGCAATCATGGTCTGTGGCTCGCGCTGGCGGTGTTTCTCTCACTGCGTGGCCTTTCGCTGGCCGTTATCTGGCGTCGTCACTGGCGAAACAATACCTGGTTTCCAGCCCCGCACGATTTATCGTAACGGTTAAAGATTCCGAATATAAAAATAAATGCCGAATCCTTAACTATAATAATAATCACGTCCAGCAGAAAAGAACGAAGCGGACGACACTCATAGACGCTTAACACGAGGACACGATTATGAATAAAGATGAAATCGGCGGCAACTGGAAGCAATTCAAAGGTAAAGCGAAAGAACAGTGGGGTAAGCTGACAGATGACGATATGACCGTCATTGAAGGTAAGCGCGATCAGCTGGTAGGTAAAATCCAGGAGCGCTACGGTTACGAAAAAGATCAGGCGGAAAACGAAGTCAAAGACTGGGAAACCCGTAACGACTACCGCTGGTAACCGGCACTATCCCCAAGGGCGGCTCTGAGCCGCCTTTTTCTTTGGCCTTAACGCGGCTTTTTCTTCACCAGGATAGAGTGATCGTGCTGACAGGCATCCTGATGACGGCATGACTCCACCTCCACGCAGGCAGAACATAAGCCGTGGGCTTCGATCACGTTATGGCGCAGCGCAAAGCCCATTCTGGCTGCCAGCGTATGCATAATATCTTCCACACCTTCCGCACACTCTTCCTTCACCACGCCACAGCGATCGCAGATAAACATGGCGGACGTGTGAGTAGGCTGGTCAAAAAGATGGCACAGCACATAGCTGTTTGTTGATTCCACTTTATGCACAAACCCTTGCTCCAGCAGAAAATCCAGCGCCCGATAGACGGTCGGCGGTTTTGCCTGCGGCTCGCTTTCACGCAGCAGGTCGAGCAGATCGTAAGCGCTGATGGCACCCTGTTGCAGGCTCATCAGACGCAGTACCTCAAGGCGCTGCGGGGTCAGGCGCACATTGCGTTGCGCACAGAGCTTTTCAGCTTGCGCTAACAGCTCTTTTGTGGACTTGTCCATCGGGCACCTCGGATGTGGTAAGGGGTGAAAACCCTCACTTTATCATGTTCTGCTAAAAACACCGAGATCCGCCAGGCTGTGCTATACCTGACGCATCGCAAATCGGGAGATCGCATGATGAAAAGACCTGACTGTATTCGGCACTGGCGGGACGTGGAAGGCGCCGATGACGCAACGTATCCGGACAGCAATGAACGGTTTTCTATTGGCGCGCCGCTGGCCCGCAAGCTGGGTCTCGGCCGCATTGGTATTCACCATGAACGGCTGCCGCCCGGACGCCGTACTTCTTATCCGCATGCGGAAAGCGACGAAGAGGAGTTTGTTTACGTTCTGGAGGGTTACCCTGAGGCCTGGATCAATGGTTATCTGTGGAAGCTTGAACCCGGAGACAGCGTGGGATTTCCTGCCGGCACGGGGGTGTGCCATACCTTTATCAACAACACCGATGAAGAGGTGCGCTTACTGGTGGTGGGTGAGGCTAATAAAAAACATAACCGCATCTACTATCCCCTCAATCCGGTGTATGCCGTGACGCGCGAAGACCACTGGGTAGACCATCCGCCTCAGTTTTTTGGCCCGCACGATGGAAAACCTGGGCGAAAATAATTTCCTCTTCTATAAATATTGATGGTCGTCACACATTAGAACAGGCCGGGATGGAATTTAACTTAGGGAAATAGCGGGTCTTTTTGTACTTATTCACAGCAATAGTTCGTTCCTGTTTGGGTGATAACAGACAGGGTTAACTAATAACAAACTATTTACGAGCACACTGTGAAAAAACATTTTAAATTTTCGATGGTTAGCATTGCTGTCTCCTTTTTTATGGCAAATCAGGCGGGAGCAGCCAATACCTGGACGGAAGCGCGTAGTGACGCAATGGGCGGCACGGGCGTGGCAGCAGGCAGCTATGGCAGCGGGGCGTTAATCAACCCCGCGTTACTGGCAAAATCTAAGCCCGAGGATGATGTGACGGTCATTTTGCCGTCCGTTGGCGTGCAGGTGACCGATGAAGACAATCTTCAGGACGAGATTGATACCATTAACGATAAAATCAATCATTACAAGGACGTGGTTGATAGTCTGACCCCCATTGATATCATCACGGATCCATTAGGTTCGATCAATCAGTTCCAGGGCGCAGCGAAAGATCTCGCTGATGAGCTGGACTACCTGAAAGGCAAAACCGCACACGCCACCGCAGGGGCGGGGATTGCCGTCAGTATCCCTAACGATGTCCTTTCCGTGGCCTTTATGGCCAAAGGCTATGCACATGGCCGCGTCAGCTCTTCAATCGATCAGCAGGACATTGATTATCTGCGCGGTATACAACGAAGCGATGCGGTGGCTGCCGGTGTGGCGCTGGATGCCGCGCTAAACGGTTCCGATCAGATCACCAAAAACCTTAACTCTACGGCGTCTGGCCGGGCGGCGATTGTGTCCGACTACGGTATTGCGGTAGCCCGTCAGTTCGATCTTGGCGGCGTTCCGGTTTCCGTTGGCGTCACGCCGAAGCTGCAAAAAACCTGGCTCTATAACTACACCACCTCAATCTACGATTACGACAGTAATAAGTGGAACGACAGCCGCTACCGTACCGACGACACTGGCTTCAACGTCGATGCCGGTATTGCTGCTGATTTCGGTGAAAACTGGACGCTCGGCGTGAGCGGGCAAAACCTGATGTCGCGCGATATCGATACCAAAGATATCCGCATTCGCAACGGGCGCACAGGAGAGGTGGTGAGTTATAAAGACACCTATCAGATCCGTCCGCTGGTCACTGCCGGGGCCGCCTGGCACAACGATCTGGTGACGCTGACCGCGGACGGGGATCTGACCGAAACCAAGGGCTTTAAAAGCGAAGATACCTCCCAATACGCCGGCATTGGTGCTGAAGTCACGCCGCTGAGCTGGCTGGCAGTGCGCGCCGGTTATCGTGCGGATATGAAGGGGAACGACAGCAACGTCTTTACCGGCGGTGTCGGTTTTGCGCCGTTCAACTCCGTCCATGTTGACCTGATGGGGCTTTATGGCGAAGACGAGACCTGGGGCGCAGGGGCACAGTTGAGCATGACGTTCTAAAGTACACCGGAGGCGCTGCGCCTCCGGCTTTTCTTTGTGCTATAGTAGCGCCCCTTTTCCACCAGATGCTTAAAAGTTCGCCATGTCGTCAGAATTCCAGACCGCTTTCCCTGCACACCGTTTTTCCATTGCGCCAATGCTCGACTGGACGGACAGACACTGCCGCTATTTCCTGCGTCAGCTCTCCCGCCATACGCTGCTATACACCGAAATGGTCACTACCGGCGCAATTATTCACGGCAAAGGCGACTATCTGGCGTACAGCGAAGAGGAGCATCCGGTTGCGCTGCAACTCGGTGGCAGCGATCCGGCTGCGCTGGCGCAGTGCGCGAAGCTGGCCGAAGAACGCGGCTATGACGAGATTAACCTCAACGTCGGTTGTCCGTCCGACCGTGTGCAAAACGGCATGTTCGGCGCGTGTCTGATGGGAAATGCGCACCTGGTGGCGGACTGCATCAAAGCGATGCGCGACGTCGTCTCTATCCCGGTCACGGTCAAAACCCGTATCGGCATAGACGACCAGGATAGCTATGAGTTTCTGTGTGATTTCATCAACACGGTATCAGGGAAGGGTGAATGCGAGATGTTTATCATCCACGCCCGTAAAGCCTGGCTCTCAGGCCTCAGCCCGAAAGAAAACCGCGAGATCCCGCCGCTGGACTACCCGCGCGTGTACCAGCTGAAACGCGACTTCCCACACCTGACCATGTCGATCAATGGCGGTATTAAGTCGCTGGACGAGGCCAAAGCGCACCTCGAACATATGGATGGCGTGATGGTCGGACGCGAGGCGTATCAGAATCCGGGCATTCTGGCGACGGTTGACCGGGAAATCTTTGGCGTTGAGGGTGCTGACACCGATCCCGTGGCCGTAGTGCGCGCCATGTATCCGTACATTGAGCGCGAGCTGAGTCATGGTACGTATCTGGGCCACATTACCCGCCATATGCTTGGCCTGTTCCAGGGCATTCCTGGTGCGCGCCAGTGGCGTCGTTATCTCAGCGAGAACGCGCATAAAGCCGGTGCGGATATTGAGGTACTGGAACACGCGCTGCGTCTGGTTGCGGATAAACGTTAAATTTCGCTAAAAGATGGTCAAATACGCCACGCCCTGCAACACATTGCGGGGCGTTTTGCTTTCAGAACAACAACTTATTTTTGGCATGATTCTTGTAATGATCGCAGCATCATTCGGGAACTCGTGGGAGAGCACCATGCTGGAACTACTTTTTGTGATTGGCTTCTTTATCATGCTGATGGTCACGGGCGTGTCGCTGCTCGGTATTCTGGCCGCGCTCGTTGTGGCCACGGTGGTGATGTTTGTCGGCGGTTTATTTGCCCTGACGATTAAACTCTTGCCGTGGTTACTTCTGGCGATTGCGGTGGTATGGGCCATACGGGCGATTAAATCACCAAAACTGCCGACTTATCAGCGTAATAACCGCTTCCGTTACTAAGGTATTGAGGGGTACGTCACATACCTGCAACTTTTCCGGCAGCAATCTTTAGAACAGAATAGGATTTACTTATCGAATCTGTCACTATGGCTGCCGCTAAAGAATTCATCGAGCTGTACCCTACATACAGCCGAACTAAAAAAAAGAAAGGGCTTCCCATGGGAAGCCCAATTTCTTTTTATGGCTCAGGGAATTAACAGACTTGAGCCCTGGGTTGCCCGGCTCTCCAGCACCTCATGCGCACGTTGCGCATCGGTCAGCGGATATTTCTGCGCTTCTGCCACATCCACTTTGATCACCCCGCTGGCGATCAGCGAGAACAGCTCGTTGCTGGCTTCCTCAAGTTCTTCCCGATTAGTGATGTAACCTTGCAGGGAAGGGCGGGTGACATACAGTGACCCTTTCTGATTCAGAATGCCCAGGTTCACGCCGGTGACAGCCCCGGAGGCGTTACCGAAGCTCACCATCAGCCCGCGACGTTGCAGGCAGTCCAGCGAAGATTCCCAGGTGTCTTTCCCCACCGAGTCATACACCACGCGTACCTTTTTGCCACCAGTGATCTCTTTCAGCCGCTCAACGATGCTCTCTTCCCGGTAGTTGATCACCTGCCATGCGCCCGCGTCCAGCGCGCGCTGCGCTTTTTGCGCGCTGCCTGTGGTGCCGATCAGCTTCGCCCCCAGGGCTTTCGCCCACTGGCAGGCAATCAGCCCTACGCCACCTGCGGCTGCGTGAAACAGGAATTGCTCGTCAGGCTTAATTTCGTAGGTTTTGCGCAGCAGATAATAGACCGTCAGCCCTTTCAGGAATGAGGCGGCAGCCTGCTCGAAGCCGATCGCATTTGGCAAAAGCGCCGCTTTCTCGGCCGGAACGTTATGGATGGAGCTGTAAGCGCCCAGCGCCGACTGCGCGTACACCACGCGATCGCCTTCCTTAATGTGCTTAACCGCGCTGCCCACTTTGCTGACGATACCGGCCGCCTCGGTGCCCAGTCCGCTCGGCATCGACGGAGGCGGATAGAGACCGCCGCGAATATAGGTATCGATGTAGTTAATGCCGATCGCTTTGTTTTCAACCTGGATTTCGTTCTCGCCAGGTGCCGTGGGGGTAAACTCCACGGCTTGCAGTACGTCTGGCCCGCCATGTTTCTGGAACTCAATGCGTGTTGCCATGCTCCCTCCGTTAGAAAATTATGGTAATCTTTCGACCCACTCTTTATCTCGGTAACTCCATTCACTATGGCAGGAAACAAACCCTTCAACAAACAGACTGAACCCCGTGAACGTGATTATCAGGTCGCCGGGTTAAAAGTCCCGCCGCACTCGATTGAAGCGGAACAGTCGGTGTTGGGCGGTTTAATGCTGGATAACGAACGCTGGGACGACGTCGCCGAGCGCGTTGTTGCGGAAGACTTCTATACCCGCCCGCACCGCCACATCTTTACTGAAATGGCGCGTTTGCAGGAGTCGGGCAGCCCGATCGACCTGATTACACTCGCAGAATCGCTGGAGCGTCTGGGACAGCTCGACAGTGTCGGCGGGTTTGCCTATCTGGCAGAACTGTCAAAAAACACGCCAAGTGCCGCGAACATCAGCGCTTACGCTGATATCGTCCGTGAACGTGCCGTTGTCCGCGAGATGATCTCGGTGGCGAATGAGATCGCCGAGGCCGGTTTCGATCCCCAGGGGCGTACCAGCGAAGATCTACTTGATCTTGCCGAGTCCCGCGTCTTTAAAATCGCCGAAAGCCGTGCGAACAAAGACGAAGGCCCGAAAAACATCGCCGATGTGCTCGACGCCACCGTTGCGCGTATTGAGCAGCTTTTCCAGCAGCCGCACGATGGCGTGACGGGGGTGAACACCGGTTATGACGATCTCAACAAGAAAACGGCAGGTCTTCAGCCATCGGATTTGATTATCGTCGCGGCGCGTCCGTCGATGGGTAAAACGACATTTGCGATGAACCTCGTCGAAAACGCGGCGATGTTGCAGGATAAACCGGTTCTTATCTTCAGTCTTGAGATGCCCTCAGAACAGATCATGATGCGTTCTCTGGCATCCCTGTCGCGTGTGGATCAGACCCGCATCCGTACCGGTCAGCTCGACGATGAGGACTGGGCGCGGATCTCCGGCACCATGGGGATTTTGCTGGAAAAACGGAACATCTATATTGATGACTCCTCCGGCCTGACGCCGACGGAAGTGCGCTCCCGCGCGCGCCGTATCGCCCGTGAACACGGTGGTATCGGTCTCATCATGATCGACTACCTTCAGCTGATGCGCGTTCCGTCGCTTTCCGACAACCGTACGCTGGAGATTGCCGAAATTTCCCGCTCGCTCAAAGCGTTAGCCAAAGAGCTGCACGTGCCGGTGGTGGCGCTGTCGCAGCTAAACCGTTCTCTGGAACAACGTGCAGACAAGCGACCGGTCAACTCCGACCTGCGTGAATCCGGCTCCATCGAGCAGGATGCCGACTTAATCATGTTCATCTACCGTGATGAGGTTTATCACGAGAACAGCGATCTGAAAGGGATCGCCGAAATTATTATTGGTAAGCAACGTAACGGCCCCATCGGTACGGTACGTCTGACCTTTAACGGCCAGTGGTCGCGTTTCGACAACTATGCCGGTCCTCAATATGATGATGAGTAATTTCTAAGGAATTCAAATGCAAGCGGCAACTGTTGTGATTAACCGCCGCGCTCTGCGACACAACCTGCAACGTCTGCGAGAACTGGCGCCCGCCAGTAAGCTCGTTGCAGTCGTGAAAGCGAACGCTTACGGACACGGTCTTCTTGAGACCGCGCGAACGCTCCCCGATGCCGACGCTTTTGGCGTCGCCCGTCTCGAAGAAGCTCTCCGCCTGCGCGCAGGTGGAATTACGCAACCGATTCTGCTCCTCGAAGGCTTTTTTGAAGCCTCGGACCTGCCGACCATTGCCGATCAGCACCTGCAGACGGCGGTGCATAACGAAGAACAGCTGGCCGCGCTGGAAACGGCCGAACTGAGCGAGCCGGTCACCGTGTGGATGAAGCTCGACACGGGCATGCACCGCCTGGGCGTGCGCCCGGAGAATGCCGAAGCGTTTTATCAGCGGTTGTGCCAGTGCAAGAACGTGCGTCAGCCGGTGAATATCGTCAGCCACTTTGCCCGCGCCGATGAGCCTGAATGCGGCGCAACGGAACAGCAGCTTGATATCTTCACCACCTTCTGCGAAGGCAAACCGGGGATGCGCTCCATTGCGGCGTCCGGCGGCCTTCTGCTGTGGCCGCAGTCGCACTTCGACTGGGCGCGTCCGGGGATTATCCTGTATGGCGTTTCCCCGCTTGAGAACAAACCCTGGGGACCGGACTTCGGCTTTAAGCCGGTGATGTCGCTGGTTTCAAAGCTGATTGCCGTGCGTGAGCACAAAGCAGGCGAGCCGGTAGGTTACGGCGGCACCTGGACGAGTGAGCGCGACACGCGGCTTGGCGTGGTAGCGATGGGCTACGGCGACGGCTATCCGCGCGCCGCGCCAACGGGTACGCCGGTACTGGTCAATGGTCGCGAAGTGAAGATTGTCGGCCGTGTGGCGATGGACATGATTTGTGTCGATCTGGGACCCGACGCGCAGGATAAAGCGGGGGACGATGCGGTGATGTGGGGCGAAGGCCTGCCGGTAGAGCGTATTGCTGAAATAACAAAAGTGAGTGCTTACGAACTTATTACGCGCCTTACCTCAAGGGTAGCGATGAAATACGTCGACTAATCACAGTATCCGGGAAGGGATATGTCACCATCTGAAATGGCTGCTTGTCTGGCCTATGCGCTCTCTGTCTGGCTGGCGGCCAGAAATAATATCAACACGTGGTGGATCGGTATTCTCGGCAGCGGGCTATACGCCTGGGTCTTCTATTCAGTGCAGCTCTATGCCGATGTTACCCTACAGCTCTTTTTCATTATCACGAGCATAACGGGTTGGGTGCACTGGCTGAAAGGAAACCGGGGAGAGGTATTGCCGGTGCGGCGAACCCGCCCCAGACATTTTCTCCTTCTGCTGGCCTGTGCCGTGGCAGTAGCGGCGCTGTACGGGCTTTTATTGCATCGGTATACCAACGCCTGGGCGCCCTGGCTGGACTCCATTATTTTAACCTTCAGCATCCTGGCGCAGTTCATGCTAATGGGCCGACGCCTGGAGAACTGGTACGTCTGGCTTGCCGTCAATACCCTTGCCGTGCCGCTGTATGCGATGAGGGGCCTGCATTTGACCGCGGTTCTGTATTTGGTGTTCTGGTTTAACGCCTGGCACGGTTTATATCAATGGCGTAAGGAGATCCGCGCGCGATGAAACCTTACGCAGAGGGTCTGATTGTCGGCAAGTTCGCGCCCTTACACGCAGGACATGAATTGCTTATCAACGCTGCGCTTGCCCGGTGCGAGACGGTATTTATCATCAGCTATTCGCTACCGGAAATGCCGGGGTGCGAACCCGAAAAGCGCCTTCAGTGGCTACAGACGCGTTTCCCGCGGTGTCGTCACCTGGTGTTTTCGCCAGAGATCGCGGCGGGCCATGATATTGAACCGCCGCCGCCCAACGACGCAGATGCCGATCGCCACCGACACTACGTGGCTACCCTGTGCGAACGCTTCTTTCACTGCCGACCGGACGCCGTATTCACTGCGGAGGATTACGGCGATGGCTTTGCCCGCGTATTAAGCCAGCGTTTTGGCAAACCGGTCACGCACGTGCGGCTTCAGCGCCCGGAGGGCCCTGATGCGCCCTCAGGCACGCTTATTCGCTCTGATGTTCATCGCTACCGCGAGATGCTCTCGGCGGAGGTTTACCGGAGTTTTGTCTTTCGAATTTGCTTATTGGGCGGCGAGTCGACGGGCAAAAGCACGCTTTCCCAGGCGTTGGCAGCAGCGCTTAACGCGCCCTATGTCGCTGAGTTCGGGCGCGAATACTGGGAAGAAAAGAACGGAGTACTGGAATGCGACGATCTCCTGCATATTGCGCGCGAGCAGGTGCGGCGTGAGGACGCAGCCAGCACGGCGCCTTATCTGATTTGTGATACGTCGCCCTTAACCACGCTGTTTTATACCCTCGACCAGTATGGCTCGGCGCCTCAGGCGCTGCACGACTTAGCCGGGCGGGACTATTCGCTGGTTGTACTGTGCGGCGATGAATTTCCCTTTGTACAGGACGGTACCAGGCAAGGCGCGGCGTTTCGCCGCAGGCAGCAGTCGTGGTATATCGCTGAACTGGCGCGCCGAAACATCCCGTATTTACGCGTCACAGGGTCGACGTCTGAGCGTATCGAACAAATTCGTGGGCATATCCAGAAACGGTTTTCATAACCTTCTCGACCTTCTCCTGCTTCCGGTTTATTGTTGAAAATCCTGCCTCATAACAATCCGGAGAACATCGCGTGTTTCAGAAAGTAGACGCCTACGCCGGCGACCCTATCCTCTCCTTGATGGAGCGTTTCAAAGAAGATCCTCGCAGCGACAAAGTGAACCTCAGCATCGGTCTTTATTACAACGAGGACGGCATCATTCCTCAACTGAAAGCCGTTGCCGAAGCCGAAGCGCGTCTTAACGCAACCCCGCACGGGGCTTCGCTTTATCTGCCGATGGAAGGGTTAAATACCTACCGTAATACCATTGCGCCGCTGCTGTTTGGTGCGGATCACGCGGTGCTCGCGCAAAAGCGTGTAGCGACTATCCAGACGCTGGGTGGCTCGGGTGCGCTGAAGGTAGGCGCAGATTTCCTGAAAAAGTACTTCCCGGATTCCGGCGTGTGGGTCAGCGACCCGACGTGGGAAAACCACGTGGCCATCTTTGAAGGCGCGGGCTTTAAGGTTGCGACCTATCCATGGTTCGACAGCGAAACCAACGGAGTACGCGTTGATGCGCTGCTGGAAAAACTGAACACCCTGCCGGAGCGCAGTATCGTATTGCTGCATCCGTGCTGCCATAACCCGACCGGTGCGGACCTCACCAATGCCCAGTGGGATGCGGTGATCGAGGTACTGAAGGCGCGTAACCTGATCCCGTTCCTCGACATCGCCTATCAGGGCTTTGGGGCGGGCATGGAGGAGGACGCCTACGCCATTCGCGCGATTGCCAGCGCGGGTCTGCCTGCGCTGGTCAGCAACTCTTTCTCAAAAATCTTCTCCCTCTACGGCGAGCGCGTCGGCGGTCTGTCCGTGGTGTGTGAAGACGCCGAAGCCGCGGGACGCGTACTCGGTCAGCTGAAAGCGACGGTCCGCCGTATTTACTCCAGCCCGCCGAACTTTGGTGCGCAGGTGGTCGCGACCGTACTGGGCGATGATCAGCTGAAAGCCACCTGGCTTGCGGAAGTGGAAGGCATGCGTAAGCGCATCCTGTCGATGCGTCAGGAGCTGGTTAACGTTCTGAAAGAAGCCGTGCCTGGACATAACTTTGATTATCTTCTCAAGCAGCGCGGGATGTTCAGCTATACCGGACTGAGCGCGGCGCAGGTCGATCGCCTGCGGGAAGAGTTCGGTGTCTACCTGATCGCCAGCGGCCGTATGTGTGTGGCGGGGCTGAATGCTGGCAACGTCCAGCGCGTGGCGCAGGCGTTTGCAGCTGTGATGTAAGTACTCACTACTTATTATCTCCCTCTCCCTGTGGGAGAGGGCTGGGGTGAGGGCATCAGGCCGCAGAAAATCTTGCCCGGTGGCGGCTGCGCCTTACCGGGCCTACATCACTCATCCACACTTTGTGATCGTCTTCTTTTTATTCAGCTTCATAAGCAAAAACTCCTTTTCTTCCCCTCCCGCTGGGGTTATGGTCGGATAGTTTTTGACCATTCGCTCAAAATAAAAAGATAACAAACTGAATATTCAGGGGAAAACATGCGCAAGATCACACTGGCGCTCAGCGCCGCCTGCTTATTGTTCTCGCTTAATAGTACCGTTGTTGCGCGGGCTTCTGCACCCACGCCGCTTTACACCGGAACCACCGCCGCCATTCTTGCCGAACAGGCCCCCATTCATTGGGTTTCAGTGGCACAAATCGAAAACAGCCTGACGGGTCGCCCGCCGATGGCCGTGGGCTTCGATATTGACGATACCGTTCTCTTCTCCAGCCCCGGTTTCTGGCGCGGCAAAAAAACGTACTCCCCGGACAGCGAAGCCTATCTGAAAAACCCGGAATTCTGGGAAAAGATGAACAACGGCTGGGATGAGTTCAGTATCCCGAAAGAGGTTGCCCGCGCGCTGATCGCCATGCACGTAAAGCGCGGCGACAGCATTTACTTCGTGACAGGACGTAGCCAGACCAAAACCGAAACCGTCTCGAAAACGCTACAGGATGATTTTCTGATCCCGGCGGCCAGCATGAATCCGGTCATTTTTGCCGGGGACCAGGAAGGGCAAAACACCAAAACCCAGTGGCTGGAAAAGAAAAATATCAAGGTGTTCTACGGTGATTCAGATAACGACATCACCGCGGCGCACGACGTGGGAGCAAGAGGCATCCGGGTGTTACGCGCCTCGAACTCCACCTACCGACCGCTGCCAATGGCCGGTAAATTTGGTGAAGAGGTGATCGTTAACTCCGAATACTGATGCATTAACGCGGGGTGAATGCTTTTTTAAGCAAATCTCGCCGCGCGGGTTTTACCTTTCGCTTTCTTGCTGCACACTTAGAAAGATTCATCTTTCAACACGGAGCAGCACATGTGGTATCAACAGACCCTGACCTTAAGCGCAAAACCACGCGGATTTCACCTGGTGACGGACGAAGTCATCGGGCAAATCCGCGACCTGCCGCGCGTCAAAACGGGTTTGCTGCATCTGCTGCTTCAGCACACGTCTGCTTCTCTCACGCTCAATGAAAATTGCGATCCCACCGTCCGGTCTGACATGGAGCGGCATTTTCTGAAAACCGTCCCGGATAACGCCCCGTATGACCATGATTACGAGGGGGCGGATGATATGCCTTCGCACATCAAATCCTCTTTGCTGGGGGTCTCGTTGATGCTGCCGGTCCACAACGGACGGCTACTGCTGGGAACGTGGCAGGGGATCTGGCTGGGAGAACATCGCATTCACGGTGGTTCGCGTAAAATTATCGCAACGCTACAAGGGGAATAAAGATGACAATTTCGGAGATACTTCAGTACTGCATGAGCAAGCCGGGCGCAGAACAGAGCGTTCACAGCGACTGGAAAGCCACGCAGATCAAAGTGGGTGATGTGTTGTTCGCGATGGTAAAAGAGGTTGAGGGACGTCCTGCGGCATCGCTGAAAACCAGTCCTGAACTGGCCGACTTACTGCGCCAGCAGCACGATGATGTCAGGCCAAGCAAGCATCTGAATAAAGCACACTGGAGTACGGTGATTCTCGACGGCTCGCTGCCAGATTCGCAAATTTACTACCTGGTAGATGCGTCGTATCAACAGGCGGTAGAACTGCTGCCGGAAACGATCCGACAGCAGCTCTCCGTGTAACGATTACAGCAACGGTTTGAGGAAGCGCGCGGTGTGCGAGGCTTCGCACTCTGCAACGGTCTCTGGCGTACCGGAGACGAGGATTTCACCGCCGCCGCTGCCGCCTTCCGGGCCGAGATCGACAATCCAGTCCGCGGTTTTAATCACGTCCAGGTTGTGCTCAATCACCACGATGGTGTTGCCCTGATCGCGCAACTGGTGCAGCACGTCCAGCAGCTGCTGGATATCCGCAAAATGCAGGCCGGTGGTCGGCTCGTCCAGAATGTACAGCGTCTGACCGGTACCGCGTTTGGACAGCTCACGCGCCAGCTTCACGCGCTGCGCTTCACCGCCGGACAGCGTTGTCGCTGACTGCCCCAGACGAATATAGGTCAGACCCACATCCATCAGGGTTTGCAGCTTACGCGCCAGCGCAGGGACGGCGTCAAAGAACTCGCGCGCCTCTTCGATGGTCATATCCAGCACTTCGTGGATGGTCTTGCCTTTGTACTTAATCTCCAGCGTTTCGCGGTTATAGCGCTTGCCTTTGCACTGGTCGCACGGCACGTAGATATCCGGCAGGAAGTGCATCTCAACCTTGATTACGCCGTCGCCCTGGCACGCTTCACAGCGGCCGCCGCGCACGTTAAAGCTGAAACGTCCTGGCGTGTAGCCGCGCGAACGCGCTTCCGGTACACCCGCGAAGAGTTCACGGACGGGCGTAAAGACGCCAGTATAGGTCGCCGGGTTGGAACGTGGGGTGCGGCCAATCGGGCTCTGATCGATATCGATAACCTTGTCGAAATGCTCCAGCCCCTGAATGTCGCGGTACGGTGCAGGCTCGGCCAGCGTCGCGCCGTTCAGCGCCGTCTGCGCAATCGGGAACAGCGTATCGTTGATCAGCGTCGATTTACCGGAACCGGACACGCCGGTGATGCAGGTAAACAGCCCGACAGGCAGCGTCAGGGTCACGTCTTTCAGGTTGTTGCCGCGCGCCCCGGTTAGCTTCAGCACTTTTTCCGGGTTCGCCGCCACGCGCTGTTTTGGCACTTCAATTTTGCGCTTGCCGCTCATGTACTGGCCGGTCAGCGACTCGGGCACCGCCATAATGTCTTTCAGCGTCCCTTCTGCCACCACCTGTCCGCCGTGCACGCCAGCGCCCGGGCCGATGTCGATCACGTGGTCTGCGGCGCGAATGGCGTCTTCGTCGTGCTCAACCACAATCACCGTGTTGCCAAGGTTACGCAGGTGAACCAGCGTGCCGAGCAGGCGTTCGTTGTCGCGCTGGTGCAGGCCGATAGACGGCTCATCCAGCACGTACATCACGCCGACTAAGCCCGCGCCAATCTGGCTCGCCAGGCGGATACGCTGGGCTTCACCGCCGGAGAGCGTTTCAGCCGATCGGGAAAGCGTCAGGTAGTTCAGGCCGACGTTCACGAGGAACTTGAGGCGATCGCCGATCTCTTTCAGCACTTTTTCGGCGATTTTCGCGCGCTGGCCGGAGAGCTTCAGGTTGTTGAAGAAGTCCATCGCGTGGCCGATGCTCATGTCTGAGATGGTCGGCAGCGCCGTGTTTTCGACAAACACGTGACGCGCTTCGCGACGCAGACGTGTACCCTCGCAGGTGGCGCAGGAGCGGTTGCTGATGAACTTCGCCAGCTCCTCGCGCACCGCGCTGGATTCGGTCTCTTTGTAGCGGCGCTCCATGTTGTGCAGCACCCCTTCGAACGGGTGGCGACGCACGGAAGTGTCACCGCGATCGTTCATGTACTTGAACTCGATGTTCTCTTTGCCGGAACCGAACAGGATCACTTTATGTACGTTCGCGCTCAGGCTGGCCCACGGGGCTTCAACGTCGAACTTATAGTGCTCTGCCAGCGATTTCAGCATCTGGAAGTAGTAAAAATTACGCTTATCCCAGCCGCGAATGGCGCCACCCGCCAGCGACAGCTCCGGGTTCTGGATCACGCGGTCCGGGTCGAAATATTGCTGAACGCCGAGGCCGTCACAGGTCGGACACGCGCCCGCCGGGTTGTTGAACGAGAACAGACGCGGTTCCAGCTCGCGCATGCTGTAGCCGCAAATCGGGCAGGCGAAGTTGGCGGAGAAGAGCAGCTCTTCCGCTTTCGCATCGTCCATGTCTGACACCACCGCCGTGCCGCCCGACAGTTCCAGCGCCGTTTCAAAGGATTCCGCCAGACGCGTCGCCAGATCTTCACGTACCTTAAAGCGGTCAATCACCACTTCGATGGTGTGTTTCTTTTGCAGCTCCAGCTTTGGCGGATCGGACAGGTCACACACTTCGCCATCGATACGGGCGCGGATATAGCCCTGGCTTGCCAGGTTTTCCAGCGTTTTGGTGTGTTCACCCTTACGCTCTTTAATGATTGGCGCCAGCAGCATCAGGCGTTTGCCTTCCGGCTGAGACAGCACGTTATCCACCATCTGGCTGACGGTCTGGGCCGCCAGCGGAACGTCATGATCCGGACAACGCGGCTCGCCCACGCGCGCATACAGCAGACGCAGGTAGTCATGGATTTCGGTAATGGTACCGACCGTAGAACGCGGGTTATGCGATGTGGATTTCTGCTCAATGGAGATAGCAGGAGACAACCCTTCAATGTGGTCGACATCCGGTTTTTCCATCAGCGACAGGAACTGACGCGCGTACGCCGAGAGCGATTCAACGTAACGACGCTGTCCTTCGGCATACAAAGTGTCGAAAGCCAGTGAGGATTTGCCAGACCCCGAAAGCCCGGTCACGACGATGAGTTTGTCGCGAGGGATTATGAGGTTGATATTCTTGAGATTGTGGGTGCGGGCGCCCCGAACTTCGATCTTATCCATTCACCTTTCCCGGTTGGAACACGGATTGCCTGATTTGTTTGAAGGACAAACGGCTGTCAGAAACGGCTAATTATGACACAAAATGACCTGTTTGAATATACAGTATTGGAATGCATTTTCTGATTCACTGTGTAACAATGTCGAGTCCGCGAGAGAACTCTGGAACATGCTACGCAACTATCAAAGTGTCGCATGGAAATGGTACACTCGCGCGTTTACACTATTAAGAAACGTATTCAGGAGACACGAACATGGCCAGCAGAGGCGTAAACAAGGTGATTCTCGTCGGTAATCTGGGCCAGGACCCGGAAGTACGCTACATGCCGAGTGGTGGCGCAGTTGCCAACATTACGCTGGCTACTTCCGAATCCTGGCGTGATAAAGCGACCGGTGAAATGAAAGAGCAGACCGAATGGCACCGCGTTGTGCTGTTTGGCAAACTGGCTGAAGTGGCCGGTGAGTATCTGCGTAAGGGTTCTCAGGTCTATATCGAAGGCCAGCTGCGTACCCGCAAATGGACCGATCAATCCGGTCAGGAAAAATACACCACGGAAGTGGTGGTCAACGTAGGCGGCACCATGCAGATGCTGGGTGGTCGTCAGGGCGGTGGCGCACCGGCAGGTGGCGGCCAGCAGCAGGGCGGTTGGGGTCAGCCTCAACAGCCTCAGGGCGGCAATCAGTTCAGCGGCGGCGCGCAGTCTCGTCCTCAGCAGCAGTCTGCTCCGGCACCGTCTAACGAACCGCCAATGGACTTCGACGACGATATCCCGTTCTGATATCCAGACGCGTGAAACACAAAAAACCCAGACAATGTCTGGGTTTTTTTATAACAGGCTATCAGGTAATCACCATCGGCCAGTCTGGCGGAGTGTGGCTCATGGCTTCAACCATCACCACTTTAATGTTTTCCCAGACGGCGGCCATATCCACCAGCGTAATGCCGAGCAAACCTGTCGCGAACCAGCATGCGGCACCCAACCCTAACAGGGTGCTAATCACAGCAAGACCTGCGTAGTCGGACTTTCGGAACTGAATGTTTAACGTGCTGGCCAGGAACATCAAAACCGCGCTCAACAACGGCCAGCGCAGGAGCACCATGCTGGTGGTAATGGTTGCCATAAAACCCATCCTCGACAAAACAGACGAATTGGAATGAAACAATGTTTCTCGTTACATAAGATGTGTGAACTATATCACACTCGCTGTTTTATTCGCCAGTATCGTATGAGGTAAAAGTGGGTTTATAACCGGGGAAAATATATCGTACTCGCTCAGATCGGCGCTTAGCCGGAATTTTTATTTTTAATTCATTCAGATAGCAGAACCTTTGCAAAACACCCTCGGCTGTATAGCGTTTACAGCAGTATGTCTATGGATTATGCTTGTGTGGAACAATAAATGTACCCGCAAAAATAATTCATCACATTGAATTATTTGGTTTTTTTGGATTTTTATTCTTTTTTAACACTCAGCATACTCTTTGATTTCGTGGTCTTATTCTTTTATTCAGATATGAGTTATTGCGGTTGCTCTCTCGATTAATGACCTGCGAAAAGATAATGAAAGAAAAAAGACGCGAGATTATTAACGACAGCATGCAGGCTCTGCACGCCCTGGCGAAGCTGATGCCACAACTCAACGCGCAGTGTTCGCCGGTTGAAATGCTGGAAATCATCAACAGCGCACTGGGGGCAAATCTCTCGTGGGTCAGTGTCGAATCCGCAGACGGGCCGCGCGTGGTTTGTGCCGGCGACGTGACGTGTCACGCCTTCAACGTGGCGGATTTTCTTGCCAACACCCTGTTGCAACGGCATCACCGCGCCTGGCGCGTTATCTACTGGAAAGAGCATATTGGCCGGGCGGTATTTTCCCCTCAGCACCCGGGCTATGCGCGGCTGCAAAGCGGCGTGCTGTGTAAACTCTCAGCGCATGGCAGACAGTGCAGTGGTTATTTCTTTTTGGCTTTTAATGAAAAACTGACCTCGTTGCCGATATTGAAAAATATCGTGGTGGTATTGGTCGAGAAGCTAAAAGATTATTTTGATGACATCATCGTGCGGGAAAAAACAGCGCAAGAGATGCAGCGCGTCGTCACGCAATATAAAACTTTATTTGAACGTGCTCCGGTATTGATGAACGCCTTTGACAGACATAACCGGTGTGTATTGTGGAACGCCGAATGCGAAAAAGTCTTTGGCTGGAGTATGACTGAAATCGGCGAGCACCCCGATCCGCTGGCCCTGTTTTACCCGGATCCCGAGGAGCGACAGCGCGTGCAGGAGTCGGTTCGTTTCGCACCACTTAAGGATATGTACGAATGGCACCCGGTGCGTAAAGACGGGACGCCGTTAACCATCCTCTGGTCAAACATCCTTTTACCGGATAACTCCATTCTCAATATTGGCCTCGATATCACCGAACGTAAAAAAGCAGAACAGCAGCTGACCGTCAAAGCCACCACGGACGATCTGACGGGCTGTCTGAATCGCTCGACAATTTTACAGCGGCTCAAAATGGCGCTGGCAGCCAGTTCGCCGCAGGATGTCAGTAGCCATTTCTGTCTCCTGATGTTCGATCTCGATTATTTCAAGCAGATCAACGATCGGTGGGGACATCAGGTTGGCGATGCGGCATTGATTCACTTTTGCGACCGTATTCGCGAAGTGAGCCCGGCCGGGTCGGCACTGGGACGGGTAGGGGGCGAAGAGTTTGTTCTTCTGCTGGCGCGTA
Organism: Enterobacter cloacae complex sp. SYL003; assembly: GCF_049236925.1. NCBI lineage: Bacteria > Pseudomonadati > Pseudomonadota > Gammaproteobacteria > Enterobacterales > Enterobacteriaceae > Enterobacter > Enterobacter cloacae complex sp. SYL003. Next base: position 50,566 of record NZ_JBMKJK010000023.1, read on the forward strand.
CGGATGGTATGGCCGCTACGTTGCTCTCTTCCCGGCTGCGTGCCGCGCTGATCTCAAAACCGCTGCGTGTGGGCGATAAAACGCTGGTACTCTCTTTCAGCGCCGGGGTGGTTGAAGTCTGTCACGGGCAACGGGATACTTCTGCCATACTGATGCGTGCCGATCAGGCATTATATGACGCCAAGCGTACGGGAAGAGGAAAAACGGTTCTGGCGTCTGATTATTTATAAATCAGCATAAGAACAAAGAGCAGGCTATTTCAGCCAACGAATTTTCCACACCTGTCGCGGGTAATTATTATCCTTATCAGAAACGAAATGAATACTTTTAGTTTGGCTTACGGGAAAATATTATCGGCATCACGAATTTTAGGATTTTTAATACCAAAAGTCAGTTGCTAACTTCCCATGATTCATGCAACGTAATCACCTGTTTATCAAAGCAGCCGGTCTTCATTGCTACAGGCGTACAACATGCAGGGATACAGAGCGGGAAATGAATCGTAGCGCGCGGCGCAAAATGCTCAAAGCGGTCGGGATTATCATGGTAGTTATGCTGCCGGTGATGCTTGCGCTATGGTTTGCCCAGCTTAGAGCCGTGTCGGAAATCAGCGCTCAGCTGCGCACGTTTGCTGAACTTGCTTTAAACAAAACTGAACGGGTTATTCAACAGGTTGATATGGCCCGGGAAGACGCGGAAAAATATCAGGGTAAAGTGTGTACGCCGGAGCATCGTCAATATATGTTGAACGTTTCCCGCGGTCGCCTTTTTGTTGCCGATTTAATTTATGCTGAAGGCCAGGACTTTCTCTGCTCGACCCTTTTTACGCCGGATCATCCTTACATCATCCCCGCTGCCAATTACACACGTAAACCCGACGTTGCTATCTATTATTTTCGCGATACGCCATTTTTTAATGGTTATAAAATGATATATATGCAGCGCGGAAATTATGTCGCAGTGGTCAACCCGCTTTCGTACAGTGAGGTGATGTCAGACGATCGTTCCCTGTCGTGGGGAGTGTATGACACCGTCAGCAATGCATTCTTTTCTGTTAGCCAGAAAGCCGATATTTCTTTATTGCATTCGATGCTCCGACATCAGGAAACGACTTTTCAGAAAGATGACCGTTTTTATACGATCGTGAAATCTGAGCAGCGTCCCATTGCGGCTATTGTTTCAACGTCCAATGCCCGTTTTTATAAAACGCTTTATCATCAGGCTACTCTGACGCTACCGCTGGGGATGATTTGCAGCATTATTATTTTGCTGGTGTGGTCGCGAACACACCGTGAATTCAATTCGCCTGGCCGACTTCTGCACCGGGCGCTGAATAAACGCCAGCTGTGCGTCCATTATCAGCCCATTATTGATATAAAAAATAACCAGTGCGTGGGAGCAGAGGCGTTGTTGCGCTGGCCAGGATTCAACGGTCAGGTTATGAGCCCGGCGGAATTTATTCCCCTGGCCGAAAAAGAGGGGATGATTGAGCGCATTACGGATTACGTCGTGGAGGAGGTGTTCACCGATCTGGGCCATTTTCTTGCCGCTCACCCCGATCTGTATGTCTCGATTAACCTGTCGGCGTCGGATTTTCACTCTTCGCGTCTTATCGCCCTGATCTCCGACAAAGCCCGCTTTTACTCGGTTCGCGCGCAGCAAATAAAAATTGAGGTGACGGAGCGGGGGTTTATTGACGTGCCGAAAACCACGCCGGTCATTCAGGCGTTTCGCCAGGCGGGGTATGAAGTGGCGATTGATGATTTCGGAACCGGCTACTCTAACCTGCATAACCTCTATTCGCTGAACGTCGATATCCTGAAAATCGACAAATCTTTTATCGATACCTTAACCACCAACAGCACCAGCCACCTGATTGCCGAGCACATCATTGAGATGGCGCAAAGCCTGCGGCTGAAAACCATTGCGGAAGGGGTCGAGACGGGGGAGCAGGTGAGCTGGCTGCTGAAGCGTGGCGTGCAGTATTGTCAGGGATGGCACTTCGCGAAAGCGATGCCGCCCCAGGCATTTATGGCCTGGCAGCAGCAACCCTTGCGTTAACACGCATTAATTTAGCTGATGGCGGTAGTCGCTCGGCGTACGGTCAAACTCGCGGCGGAAGACGCGGGAAAAGGTCTGCTGCGACACATAGCCCAGATCCATTGCGATATCAAAAATGGGCCGCTGCGTTGAGCGTAACGCCTGCGCCGCCAGCAGGAGCCTGCGCTGGCGAATGTAGTCACCCAGCGTTTGATGCATTACGGTGCGGAACATTCTCTGTAAATACCATTTCGAATAGCCCGACTTCTTAGCGACCACATCAATGTTCAACGGCTGGTCGATATGTTCATCAATCCATTCAATAAGCGTCTGAATAATTTGCTGATGCGACATAAGGTTACCCCTCTGTGGAGACATCTGTCCTAGTTGATTCGTCGTTTTCTCTGCGGGGGAGTATAATTCCTCAAGTTAACTTGAGGTAAAGAGGTTTTATGGAAAAGAGATTACCGCGCATCAAAGCGCTGTTAACCCCCGGTGAAGTGGCGAAACGAAGCGGCGTGGCGGTGTCGGCGCTCCACTTCTATGAAAGCAAAGGGTTAATAAAAAGTATCCGTAACGCCGGAAACCAGCGGCGCTATACCCGCGATGTGCTCCGCTACGTGGCGATTATCAAAATTGCGCAACGTATCGGCATCCCCCTGGCTACCATCGGCGACGCGTTCGGCGTATTGCCTGAAGGACACTCGCTGAGCGCGAAAGAGTGGAAGCAGCTGTCGTCCCAGTGGCGAGAAGAACTGGATCGTCGTATTCACACGCTGGTGGCCCTGCGCGATGAACTGGATGGCTGCATTGGTTGCGGGTGTTTATCACGTAGCGATTGTCCGCTGCGTAACCCGGGTGACAGGCTGGGCGAGCAGGGAACAGGGGCGCGGTTGCTGGAGGAGGATTGAAAGGTGTTTGCCGGGTAAGGCGCAGCCGCCACCCGGCAACAAGCATAAAGAACTAAAGCGCCACTAAGGGCGCTTTAGTTTTTTCCGGTCTTTGTCTTTCTCTCTATCCCGCTGGCTCACGGGAGGGTTTCCCCCGACATCAGTACTCCTCGTGTCGAGCTTGTGGAGGAGGTTCCGGTTTGTACTGACACTTTAATTCTATGCCCGGCCGCCGTTTTTGCCACCGGAGATGATGAGATTTTAGCCGAATTTTTTTCGTGAAGTTGTTCAGTTTTCTATAGTTAAAAAGTATGAATCACCGGAGAACATCATGCTAACGGTCCACCACCTTAACCAGTCTCGTTCCCATCGCGTCCTCTGGGCGCTGGAAGAACTGGGTCTGACATATGAGATTGTGCGCTACCAGCGCGAAAAAACCATGCTCGCACCAGACGCGCTCAAAAAAGTGCATCCGCTGGGAAAATCCCCGGTACTGGAAGATAACGGACTGGTTCTGGCTGAATCAGGCGCGATTCTGGAATATCTTCAGGAAACGTACGATTCGGCGTTACGATTCAAACCGTTAGATCCCGCCCATAAAGTGCAGTATCGCTTCTGGCTGCATTACGCCGAAGGGTCCTTGATGCCGCTGCTGTTAATGAAGCTGGTATTTAACAGCCTCGACAAACCCCCCGTCCCGTTTGGCCTGCGCACGCTGGGTAAGGCGCTGGGGCAGGGGGTGCAAAAAGCGTATCTCAACCGCCAGCTGGAAACGCATGCGCGCTTTATTAACGATCATCTTGCCGAAAACAGCTGGTTTGCCGGCGACACGCTGACCATGGCGGACATCCAGATGAGTTTTCCCCTCTTCGCCCTGCTGGCGAGAGGCGGCATCGACAATCTCGACCACATAGCGGCGTGGAAACAGAGAGTGGAGGCACGTCCGGGCTGGCAGACAACGCTTGCGAAAGGCGGCCCGCTGACGATACCCGGCGGGGGATGAAATGTAACGAAATTGCGCATGGACGATAACGTTTGCGCATCCTCTGCTTAATTCTTCATCGTCATGAGGAAATTTTAGCGAAAAACGAGAAAGTTCAGTTGAAAAGGGCGGGTATTAGGCTAGATAATCGTTTGCCTACATTTGACCACCCGTTTTGTAAGCGCGGAGCTAAACGTTTGCTTTTTTTGTGACGCCCCTTTCGTCGCAAACGCAGCACAAGGATTTGACGTTTCGCTGGCAGTGGAGTCTCCACCACGCTTACGGACTTTCAATAAAAATTTTCAGGGGATGTTTTCTATGTCTACGCCATCTGCGCGTACCGGCGGTTCACTTGACGCCATGTTTAAAATTTCTGCTCGCGGCAGCACCGTGCGCCAGGAAGTTGTTGCCGGTCTGACGACGTTTCTGGCGATGGTGTACTCCGTCATCGTGGTGCCGGGCATGCTCGGCAAAGCCGGTTTCCCGCCAGCGGCGGTCTTCGTTGCCACCTGCCTGGTTGCGGGTGTGGGTTCGATTGTGATGGGCCTGTGGGCGAACCTGCCGCTGGCGATCGGGTGCGCCATCTCCCTGACCGCGTTTACCGCCTTCAGCCTGGTGCTGGGCCAGCATATCAGCGTCCCGGTAGCGCTCGGCGCGGTGTTCCTGATGGGTGTACTGTTCACCGTGATCTCTGCTACCGGCATCCGTAGCTGGATTTTGCGCAACCTGCCGCAGGGCGTGGCGCACGGCACCGGTATCGGCATCGGCCTGTTCCTGCTGCTGATCGCCGCCAACGGCGTGGGTCTGGTCATCAAGAACCCGCTGGACGGCCTGCCGGTTGCGCTGGGTAACTTCGCGAGCTTCCCGGTAATTATGTCGCTGGTGGGGCTGGCGGTGATCATTGGCCTGGAAAAATTGAAAGTGCCGGGCGGCATTCTGCTGACCATTATCGGCGTGTCCATCGTCGGCCTGATTTTCGACCCGTCCGTTCATTTCTCCGGGATTTTCGCCATGCCGTCGCTGAGCGATGACAACGGTAACTCCCTGATTGGCAGCCTGGATATTGTGGGCGCGCTGAACCCGGTGATCCTGCCAAGCGTGCTGGCGCTGGTAATGACCGCGGTGTTTGACGCCACGGGCACCATCCGCGCGGTGGCGGGGCAGGCTAACCTGCTGGACAAAGACGGCCAGATCATTGACGGCGGCAAAGCGCTGACCACCGACTCCCTGAGCAGCGTTTTCTCTGGCCTGGTGGGTGCAGCGCCAGCGGCAGTGTACATTGAGTCCGCAGCGGGTACGGCGGCAGGCGGCAAAACCGGCCTGACGGCTATTACCGTTGGCGTACTGTTCCTGCTGATCCTGTTCCTCTCTCCGCTCTCTTATCTGGTGCCAGCTTACGCGACCGCACCTGCGCTGATGTACGTCGGCCTGCTGATGCTGAGCAACGTGGCGAAAATCGACTTTGCTGACTTTGTTGATGCCATGTCCGGTCTGATCACCGCGGTCTTTATCGTGCTGACCTGTAACATCGTGACCGGCATTATGATCGGTTTCGCCTCGCTGGTGATTGGGCGTCTGGTCTCCGGTGAGTGGCGCAAGCTGAACATCGGTACCGTTGTCATCGCCGTTGCGCTGGTGGCGTTCTACGCGGGCGGCTGGGCAATTTAAGTTATCCATTGATGCGAAAACGGGTGGCTCAGGCCGCCCGTTTTTATTTTCAGGACTCATCCCGTTGTCTTTTACGTTACTCTGGAGAGGATAGAATAAGAGGCACGATGCCTCAGGTTTGGCTTAAAAAGAAACACAGCAAACAGGGAACGCATGGAAATTTTCTTCACAATACTCATCATGACCCTTGTGGTCTCATTATCCGGGGTGGTTACACGCGTACTGCCCTTCCAGGTCCCCCTGCCTTTAATGCAAATAGCTATCGGCGCGCTGCTGGCGTGGCCGACGTTCGGTCTGCACGTGGAGTTCGATCCGGAACTGTTCCTCGTGCTGTTTATCCCGCCGCTGCTGTTTGCCGATGGCTGGAAAACGCCGACGCGCGAATTTCTTGAGCACGGGCGAGAGATCTTCGGTCTGGCGCTGGCGCTGGTGGTCGTTACCGTGGTCGGGATTGGTTTCCTGATCTACTGGGCCGTACCGGGGATCCCGCTTATACCCGCCTTTGCGCTGGCTGCCGTGCTGTCGCCGACCGACGCCGTGGCGCTGTCCGGCATTGTGGGAGAAGGGCGCATTCCTAAGAAAATCATGGGCATTTTGCAGGGCGAGGCGCTGATGAACGACGCTTCCGGCCTGGTCGCCCTGAAGTTTGCCGTGGCGGTAGCCATGGGCACCATGGTCTTTACCGTCGGCGGTGCAACCCTCGAATTCTTCAAGGTGGCGATTGGCGGTATCCTCGCAGGCTTTGTTGTAAGCTGGCTGTACGGTCGTTCGCTGCGCTTCCTCAGCCGCTGGGGCGGCGATGAACCGGCGACGCAGATCGTCCTGCTGTTCCTGCTGCCGTTCGCCTCTTACCTGATTGCCGAACATATCGGCGTGTCGGGCATTCTGGCGGCGGTAGCCGCGGGGATGACCATCACCCGTTCCGGCGTGATGCGCCGGGCGCCGCTGGCGATGCGTCTTCGCGCGAACAGTACCTGGGCGATGCTCGAGTTTGTCTTTAACGGCATGGTGTTCCTGCTGTTGGGCCTGCAACTGCCGGGCATTATGGAATCTTCGCTGATCGCGGCCGAAGCGGATCCAAACGTTGAAGTGTGGATGCTGTTTACCGATATCGTACTCATCTACCTTTCGCTGATGCTGGTGCGTTTCGGCTGGCTGTGGACGATGAAGAAGTTCAGCGTTCGCTTCCTGACCAAAAAGCCGATGGAGTTCGGCTCCTGGACCACGCGCGAGCTGCTGATTGCCTCTTTCGCGGGCGTTCGCGGGGCGATCACCCTTGCTGGTGTGCTCTCCATTCCTCTGCTTCTGCCGACGGGCGACGTCTTCCCGGCGCGCTACGAGCTGGTGTTCCTGGCGGCGGGCGTGATCCTCTTCTCCCTGTTTGTCGGCGTAATTATGCTGCCGATTCTGCTGCAGCATATTGATGCGGGTGACACCTCGCAGCAGCATAAGGAAGAGCGGATTGCCCGTGCGGCGACGGCGGAAGTAGCGATTGTCGCCATCGAGAAGATGGAGGAGCGTCTGGCCGCCGATGCCGAAGAGAACATTGATAACCAGCTGCTGAAGGAAGTCAGTTCACGCGTGATCGGTAATTTGCGTCGCCGTGCTGACGGACGTAACGACGTGGAAAGTTCGTTGCAGGAAGAGAACCTCGAGCGCCGTTTCCGCCTGGCGGCGCTGCGCTCCGAGCGTGCCGAGCTGTATCACCTGCGCGCGACGCGGCAGATCAGCAACGAGACGCTGCAAAAGCTGCTGCACGATCTGGATCTGCTGGAAGCGTTGTTGATAGAGAATCAGTAGCGCTGTAATTGCCCGGTGGCGCTGCGCTTACCGGGCCTACGTGCTCGATCGGTTCCCTCTCCCACAGGGCTGAGGGTTCCCCACAAATTAATGCGAGCACTGAGCAATCCCCTCGCCCCTCTGGGGAGAGGGTTAGGGTGAGGGGAACATACGGCGGTGGTGGTCATTCCGTTCACTTTATGTTCCTTGCTACTCTGTAACGACA
>NZ_JBMKJK010000024.1:0-57194 GCF_049236925.1 Enterobacter cloacae complex sp. SYL003
AGTTTAAACGGACCAGTGAAGCTTACCATAGCGCGGACATCTGAATTGAGCCACAGGCGGACATTACTATTGAGCCATTACAACTTAAGTGCGCATAATCAGGATTATGTAAGATCAGCGTTAAGTAGTCGATTTATTTGAAAGTGACGTCGTCTTTAAGTTAAAATCACCTATAATCAATACCTACTGGAGCAGCTCATGGCTGACACCTACCTCCCCCCGGGCTTTAAAAAATGCAAATCATGTCAGCAAGTTAAACCCTTTGAACAGTTTGGAAAAGAGCTCAAGGGCAAGTTTGGCCTCAAGAGTAAATGCCGAGCGTGTATTAGCGAGAAAAACAAAACGTACGCAGCAGGCCCAGGGGCCGAAGTAAAGACGCAAAATAATAGGACCTACCAGGCAGAAAACAAGACTGAGCTCGCGGAGAAAATGCGCGTTAAGCGTGCGAAAGAAAAATTTGGTGATCGCTATAATTCCTACCTCGCTTCTTTAGAGTCCATGAAAAAACTCAAATAATGTAATCGCCAACGGAGGAATAATGAATGTACATCTGAAATATGATACGATAAAGCACTATCACTTTGATTGGCTAACGCCTGCTGGCGACTATCCTAATTCAGCGGTTATGCTCGTAGGTTTCCGTGATGGGCGCTGGATTATTGTTCAAGAGTTCGGAAATGATTATAGCTGCTTCGAGGGCGTTCTGAAGAATGGTGATGATCTTAATACGGAGCCTAAATTCTATTCCGACTTAGAAAGCGTAGCGGTTGCTGCTTTTGGCATGATGAAGCAGATATATCCCCAGTACCAAGATAGCACGTTAGAAGAATTCCTCGCTGGATAAAATATTCTAGAAACCAAACTCGCCTTATTCGAAGGAAACTGACTATGTATAGAAAGGTTTTAGCTCTTTCAGCCTTACTGATTTCTGCTTGTTCCACCGATAATCCTCATAAACAAAGTATGCACCACAATGATTTTGAGCTTTCGGACTCAGCTGTAAAAATTCAAATCAAGTCTGGAAATAAGACAATCTCCGGCTCAGGTACTTGGATCGATGAACAACATATTCTTACAGCTTCACATTTATGGCTTGATGCAAGCAAGGATTATAGTCTAAGTATAATAACAAGGAATGGGAGCCAACCAGCAACAGTTATCAATATTGATGATCCTAAGAACCGGGACCTCGCTCTTTTAAAAGTAGAAAAAAATACTATTGTCAAAGCCCCACCTAATTGGAAGCTTCCAGTATGTGATAATGTTCTAGCTCCAGGTGAGTCTGTTTGGGTTCTATCGGGAATGTATAATACGCTTTCAAATACGTATGCTTCCCCCGACTCAACCTACTATTATAAAGGAATAGTTGGTTCTGATGGTTTGACTGCTTTTTATCAAAATGGAGTTAGTGGAAGCGCTGTGTTAAACCAATCTAAGAGTTGCTTATATGGTGTTGTGAGTCAACAAGACATTAAAAAGATCAATGTCTATCAGATATATATTACGAAGATTACTACAAATGAAATTATACGCGGATTCATAGGTTATAAAAATAATTAAATGAGCGTAATCTTACAACAGGCAATTCCGACGTTATCTGCGTTGGTCTACCTATCTGAACCTTTAAAAGGAACGTCTATCATGTATAAACTTTTACCCGCAATACTAGTCTTTCTTTCGGTGTTCCTTGGACTAATCGCTCTACTCAGTGCTATCAAAAATGGTTCTGATGAATTGGCGGTATTCCTCATTACACTTTCGGCGTGGTTCGCTGCTTTAAGTAAGTTTTATTCACTTAAACTGTATAAAAATAGTTAGCCTGTGAATCCAAATACAGTTGACAAGTATCCAGCACTGCCCCCGTGATTTATTCAGGTTAGAAGCATTCCCGGAGTGCAGGCTGGGATTAGAAAAGTTACTTTTCTTACGATGTACCAACCAATAGGGCACGACTTATCGTAATGCCTAATTACATATTACCTGTTTAAGTCGATCTAATAATTTCATTGGAGCAGACATGTCCCCGGAATTGGTATCAGGCATTGCACGAGTGGCGCATGAAAAGCTACTTTCAGTTTTGACGGAGTGCGGCACAAAGAAGACGAAAGGCACATGCCTTTTTGCAAGCTATCTTGTATGTTATTTAGCAAAAACTAAAGGTCTAGATGCTGTTGTTCGTGGGGGTAACGGTGCAGATGATGGCGGTATATTTACAGAGAGTGGTGGCTTTGGCCATTATTGGTGTGAATTGAACTTCGAAGAAGTGCAATATTATATTGACATCACTTCCGAGCAGTTTGGGTTTCATCCATACATAGTGAAACGCGTCAACGATATAACAGGATGGCCACGATATATTCCTGGTGATCAGGAAACGGTCGATAGTCATTTAGAACAATTATTACGCGACGGCTATACAGAATAGGCTGCGTATACACTATCGCAGCCTTTCAGGCTCTTAACCCTTGTGACCAGTTAACGGAACCACTCAGGATGACGCTGCCGATCAACGTTGATAACCTGCGAATTAAATTCAACGACATCCGCTGGAGTAAGCATTAATTCATCAGGATTTACAATAAATGGTCTTAAAACCACTTCGCCACCGTCTTCTTTTGCACCGTAGATATTAATAAGAAAGTGCAGTCGTTGATTTCCGTCAGCATTGCGTTGCCATTCTCTAAAAGTCAAAGTCTGTTTAATATAGTTTGTTAAAAGAAATGCGAATTCAGATTCTTCCGTTTGTGAGATACCGTTTTTGTTAGACATTTTTTTTAGTATCTTTCCGAGCATGGATACACAGGCATCTAGGGAAGGTGCGAATAAGCAGGTCATTTCTTCCCAAGCTGACTCGCTGATTAAAATTTCGCGGATCTGGGCCGATTTTTTTCCCGCAAACACATCGAATCAGCCTATTTAGGCTATTTTTTCCACCATTTCTGGCGTTATTTCCGGTTTTTACTGAGATCTCTCCCACTGACGTATCATTTGGTCCACCCGAAACAGGTTGGCCAGGGTGAATAACATCGCCAGTTGGTTATCGTTTTTCAGCAGCCCCTTGTATCTGGCTTTCACGAAGCCGAACTGCCGCTTGATGATGCGAAACGGGTGCTCCACCTTGGCACGGATGCTGGCTTTCATGTATTCGATGTTGATGGCCGTTTTGTTCTTGCGCGGATGCTGCTTCAAGGTTTTTACCTTGCCGGGACGCTCGGCGATCAGCCAGTCCACATCCACCTCGGCCAGCTCCTCGCGCTGTGGCGCTCCTTGGTAGCCGGCATCGGCTGAGACAAATTGCTCCTCTCCATGAAGCAGATTACCCAGCTGATTGAGGTCATGCTCGTTGGCCGCGGTGGTGACTAGGCTGTGGGTCAGGCCACTCTTGGCATCGACACCAATGTGGGCCTTCATGCCAAAGTGCCACTGATTGCCTTTCTTGGTCTGATGCATCTCCGGATCGCGTTGCTGCTCTTTGTTCTTGCTAGAGCTGGGTGCCTCAATGATGGTGGCATCCACCAAAGTGCCTTGGGTCATCATGACGCCTGCTTCGGCCAGCCAGCGATTGATGGTCTTGAACAATTGACGGGCCAGTTGATGCTGCTCGAGCAGGTGGCGGAAATTCATGATGGTGGTGCGATCCGGCAGGGCGCTATCCAGGGATAATCGGGCAAACAGGCGCATGGAGGCGATTTCGTACAGGGCATCTTCCATGGCACCGTCGCTCAGGTTGTACCAATGCTGCATGCAGTGAATACGCAGCATGGTCTCCAGCGGATAGGGCCGTCGGCCATTGCCCGCCTTGGGATAAAACGGCTCGATGACAGCGGTCATATTCTGCCATGGCAGAATCTGCTCCATGCGGGAGAGGAAAATCTCTTTTCGGGTCTGACGGCGCTTAGTGCTGAATTCACTATCGGCGAAGGTGAGTTAATGGCTCATGATGTCCCTCTGGGATGCGCTCCGGATGAATATGATGATCTCATATCAGGAACTTGTTCGCACCTTCCCTAGACTTAACGATGTTAAAATTTTGGTTGTATTAAAATCCTCCTGCGAAAGTGAAATCATCCATGTATTATCTTTATGATAGTCGGTGATATAAATAAAATGAGATGTAAAAGGCGTTGAGTGATTGAACTCTCCTAGGTAATGACTCCAACTTATTGATAGTGTTTTATGTTCAGATAATGCCCGATGACTTTGTCATGCAGCTCCACCGATTTTGAGAACGACAGCGACTTCCGTCCCAGCCGTGCCAGGTGCTGCCTCAGATTCAGGTTATGCCGCTCAATTCGCTGCGTATATCGCTTGCTGATTACGTGCAGCTTTCCCTTCAGGCGGGATTCATACAGCGGCCAGCCATCCGTCATCCATATCACCACGTCAAAGGGTGACAGCAGGCTCATAAGACGCCCCAGCGTCGCCATCGTGCGTTCACCGAATACGTGCGCAACAACCGTCTTCCGGAGCCTGTCATACGCGTAAAACAGCCAGCGCTGGCGCGATTTAGCCCCGACGTATCCCCACTGTTCGTCCATTTCCGCGCAGACGATGACGTCACTGCCCGGCTGTATGCGCGAGGTTACCGACTGCGGCCTGAGTTTTTTAAATGGCGGAAAATCGTGTTGAGGCCAACGCCCATAATGCGGGCGGTTGCCCGGCATCCAACGCCATTCATGGCCATATCAATGATTTTCTGGTGCGTACCGGGTTGAGAAGCGGTGTAAGTGAACTGCAGTTGCCATGTTTTACGGCAGTGAGAGCAGAGATAGCGCTGATGTCCGGCAGTGCTTTTGCCGTTACGCACCACCCCGTCAGTAGCTGAACAGGAGGGACAGCTGATAGAAACAGAAGCCACTGGAGCACCTCAAAAACACCATCATACACTAAATCAGTAAGTTGGCAGCATCACCACCTCGCTGAACCTTGCCATATAAGCATCGTACTCAGCCTGGTCTTCAGGAGATAAAAAATTTGGTGGGAGGAGCATCAGAATCCTTTCATCCTAGCTTGTATACCTTCTTCGTAGGCCAGCTCGCCATTATCGGTAAAAGATGGTTTTTGATGTTTATGATAAAGCTTAATTTTTCGTCAGGCTTGATAGCGTTACCGGAGAGATTTGATCTTTTCTCTTCAACTCGCAATACTGTTTATACATACAGTACAAGAATTCGAGTGTAGCTATGTCTGTTATCCTTGAGCACATTAGCAACAAGCCTTACGAAATGGCACCTTTTTTCAGTGATTTACTAAGCTGTGGAGTGATGAGTCCGTGCGCCGGGCATGAAGATAATGAATTAAATTTGCATGAATATGTAGTCCGCAACCGCCCCTCAACCTTCTTTGTCAGGGCGGCGGGCCTCAGTATGATCAATGCCGGTATCAATGATGGAGCAATACTGGTTGTGGATCGGTCTTTAACAGCACGACACGGCTCTATCGTCGTTGCGCTGGTGGATGGAGAGTTTACGGTAAAGATCTTACACACGTATCCTGAGCTGCTTTTGATGCCTTCTAATCCAGCCTATAAGCCGATACGTGTAAATCCTGAATCCCTTGAGATATGGGGCGTCGTCACCTTTGCACTGAATCAGTTCAGCCATGTACATGCACGTTGATATTAACGGAGCCTATGCGGCATTTGAGTGTGCGATGGATCCCAAGCTGTCAAAAAAGCCGCTCATCATAGCCAGCAATAACGATTCGTCCGTCATTGCAATGAATAAACTGGCTAAAAGCGTTGGTATTAAGCGTGGGACCCCAATTTTTAAGTGCAGGGATTTGATTCAGCAACACCGGATCGAAGTCCGGAGCTCTAACTTTACTTTGTATGAAGACTACTCAAATCGCTTCCATGAAACGCTGAAAAGCTTCGCGCCTCAATCGAGTCGATATAGCATAGATGAAAATTTCATGTTATTGAAAAACATGAACAAGATAATAGATTATGAAGATTACGGCCGGTTGATCAGAAGTACACTTCTTCATAATCTGTCCCTTACCTGTGGTGTGGGTTGTTCAAGCACCAAAACCCTCGCTAAATTATGCACCTATGCGAGCAAACGATGGGCAGCTACAGGCGGGGTTGTAGTTTTGACTGATCAGGCCAGGATCAGGAAGCTCCTGAGCCTGATCAGTACCAGAGAAATATGGGGTATTGGTCGAAAGATTAGTGAACGCCTGTCGGCTTTCGGGATCATCACTGCCGGTGATTTTTATAATAGCGACGTTCGCTTTTTACGTAAAAGCTTTGGCGTTGAAATCGAGCGTACCTGGCGGGAACTGCATGGCGAACCATGTTTCCGGCTGCACGAGTCTCCTCCTGTCAGGCAACAGATTATCGTTTCCAGAAGTTTTGGTCAGCGCCTTAATGAGATAGGCAAGCTACATGAGGCAGTTTCATTTTTTACCGCCCGGGCGGCAGAGCAGCTGCGCAAGGATGGCTCGTGGACCCGTCAAATCACAGTCTTCATTCAGAGTAGCAATTATGCGCAAGGTGAAAACCGCTACAGCAATTGTGGTATCGAGCCGCTTACCGCTACACAGGACACCCGCGATCTGGTTGATGCAGCCATGACCATCCTGAACCGCATTTACAGACCCGGGATAGCGTATGCGAAAGCAGGGGTAATGCTCTCCGCTATGACTGACGGCACAGAGCAACTCAGCCTGTTTGATACTCGCCCGGCCAGGCCTGGCAGTCAGGCACTGATGAAAGTTATGGACCGGTTCAATAAAGAAAAGCGCGGAGCTCTGTTTTTACTGGGGGAAGGCATTCAACAGGATTTTCGTATGAAGCAGGCCATGCTATCACCGAGATATACGACCCGCTGGGATGAATTACTCGTTGTAAAAGCGTAGCGGCCATGACCGGCATGGCCGTACTCATCAAATGTGAAAGTAACTTTAGGCCCCGCGAGCTTTTTCGATTGCGCCCTGCAAAGTTGCTGCGTCCATAGCCCCGGGGATAAATGTGGTAGTCGCCGCATTCGGCTTTTTCATATTCATAATGATGAAACCGGGTGTGCCGGTGATCCCGAGCGCTTCGCCCAGCTGCATATTGCCGGAGATCACGTTTTCATACCGGTTTTTTTCCCTGTCAGAAAACGTGCTGTTAAACCCTGACTTTTCCACCACAGTATTAAAGTCAGTGAGTTCGAATTTGCGTTGAGAGGTCATGAAGGTATGAGCCACAGCCATCAGGTTGTTGTGGTACTTACGATAGGCTTCAGCACCGAAATTCTGATAGACGTGCAGACCCGTAGCGGCCCCCATGGCAGATACAGGTTTTGAACCGGCAAAAATCGGGAATTCTTTAAAGAAGAATTTTACATCTTTGCTCTGATTCATTACCGATTCAACAACAGGTGTAACCCGCATGCAGTAAATACACTGATAGTCGAAGAACTCGATTACCGCGACGTCGGCGTCATCAGGGCCGATGTTTGGCGTCTCCTTGGTATCCAGCAGAGCTGGCGCATATGGAATTATTCGTTCCACTGAGGCACTCACGTTCTGATTTTCCAGCGCCTTACCTGCTTCCACTAAATAATGGGGATTTTTTACCAGGTAAGTAGCGGCAATTTTGCCAATTTCTTCCTCACTGAGCACCTTCGGTTTAAAATAAGTTGCCGTGATTAACGCCGAGGCAGCGGTAGCAATAACCGCAGAAATTAAAATCGTGGCCATCGGTTTTAAATAAAATTCTTTAGACATAGCTACCTTTATGCTTTTCAGCCTGTTAGTTATTAACCTGCGATGGATTATACTGGCCCGGTAAATCGGAATTATTCGTGAAACAATGCTTTTTGGAGATTAAAGGATGATTAGGCAGGGCTTTATACTCACAACCGCAATGCTTTTGAGTGGATGCGGATATCATTTCGCAAACCAGGTAGATGCGTACGATCTAATGCCTCGTCCTGTTACAAATAAAAGGTTTCAGATAGTCCCTCCGGACGAAAGTATTCAGTCCAGAATGTTTTCAGGCCGTTTTGCTGATGGATTAGCAAAAAAAGGAGTCATTATTTCCACTCACCAGCCAGATTATGTGCTCAGGTTCCGAATCAGCAGCTCACAGGAGAACATGCAGTATAGCGAGCAGCTTCTTACTGGGGTGACAGGCTACGTTGTAGATAAAAAGACAACGAGAACTGACAAGCATGGCGAATTGCATACTGACTATGACTACAAGCCAGTCGATGGGGTAATAGGCACTGAGACGATGTCGCAGATGCACTATATGCGACAGCTGGATGTCGAGGTATACCCGTCAGCGAAAGGAGCAAAGCAGGTTCTGAAAGTGAGTATGCAAAGCAATGCACCTGTGCCGTCAGACAGCATTGCTTATTCAGCAATGATCGACGCCTTTACTGATAAATTTGATGCGCCGCTGCGTTCCGGAAATTATGTTGCAGTGATCCCCTGGAACTGAAAGCAGACGGCGGGAAGAGAATGTTCAAAAGTGACTTTTGGACACGCACATTAACGTGGCTATCGCCCTCCCCCATTAAAATCATAAAGTCGGTAAAGATCGCCCATCGTGATGGAATTGGGCTTATTAATGAACAGATACTGTAACTGTTCTTTATGTTGAGTACTGGCAGCTGCATTCATAAGCACTTCCAGGTAGAACTTGTAGCCTATGCTTCGCTCTGAATACATATACTGGAACTGCATCAGTAAAATGCCTGACATAACATACAACAGCAGCAGACTGAGTAATACAGTGCTATCAGGCTGTTCCAGTGCCATACTGACATACCCTGAACCCAGAATGCACAGAAGCCACCCCGTCATTAGAGCAGGCACCCTACGACTCAGACGTTTATAACAACGTTTTATTACGGGATCCCGGAGATACTTTTTGTCAGGTATCCCCGTTGCTCTGATGACGAAGCTACTGAGTATCGACATCTTTTTTCCTTCTGGACGCTCTCAGTCAATAAATCAGGCCAGGCGCTCATTGAAAGCTACCACGAGCTGCGAATCGGGATTTTTTACCAGTTCGGGCCGGATAACTTTTAGTTGCCTCGTTGGGGCGAGCTCATCTGTAGGCCTGATGGTGGTATTACCCGGCCCCTTGCGGGTACTGTCGGTGTTTACCTTGAGCTTTTTATTTCCCAGGTAGCTTTCCATCTTTTTAGAGATGGTGTCACCTGTGGTCGCAACACCAGAGAGTTCCTTTAGATGTTCACCTTTATCCATTTGTACCGATGACATCAGAAATCCGATTCCGGGATCGTTTTCCGTTCCACAGGCTCCGTACTGACATTGTGCAGCGAAAACGGGCTGTACACCTACAGCAACCAGCATTAACGTACTCAGTAAAGTAGATTTCATACACACCTCTTACAGTCGGAAAAGTTACTTTTGCGCAGCGCCCATTTGGGTCACCAGGTTTTCCGGGCTCAGCCACCCCGTAAATAACTGCGGTTTGCCGCTTAGTGTCACCATGGTAGGAGTACCTTGCAGCGGGATTGTTGAGGCCACCTGGAAATGCGATTTGATAATGTTTAAGCAAGCCTCATCAGGACGTCCTTCCGGGATAGTTGAAACCGGATTCATCGCTGCATCCAGAGCTTCGTTTGGCTTTGCTGAACACCAGATTTTGGCCATGTTCCCGGCTACTACCGAGTTCAGTCCTGCACGTGGGAATGCAAGAAACTTAATCGAAATACCGGCATCAAGATAAGACTTCAGATCATGATGCAGTTTTTGGCAGTATCCACAGGTTATATCGGTAAAGATAGCAAGCCGGTATTTTTCGTTTGGTGATTTGTAGTCGATGGATTTTGTTTTGGATGCGAATTCCCGGACGCCCATTAAAATGGCCTGCTCAGTGGTGTTTACCACATCTTTACCTTTCACGTGGAATAAGCTTCCGGTAAAAATGTAATCTCCGTCTTTGCTCACGTAACTTACCCCCTCCCTGGAAATCACCGTAAAAATATCTTTTACTGGCGAGGGTTCGACGTGCTCGATTGAAAGCCCAATGGCTTTGAGCTTATCCCGGGCTGCATCTGGCAGTACCATTGTATTAACCGGCTCGGCATTCATCGTGAAGGCGGTACTTAATGAAAGAAGTAATACCGATGCCTTAATAATTTTTTTCATTTCCGCTCCTTAAATCGAGCACTAATATTATCACGCCCCAAAATTCCAGAATTTTGCTTAAACGCTTAAATCAACGGGTAAAGCCGAAAGAAAGTCGATAGATATATGGGAGAATAGATAAAACGTAGATTCAGTGGAGAAATCGTTGTGTTTACACCACCAGCAGATGATGTGAAACCTATTCCCGTTCCTGATGAGATTTACACTCAGTGCATTACGGATGCCGCCCGCTACTTCGGAATTGATGCTGAACTGGTTTTTACGTTGTTTGACAATGAAGGCGGTAAGGTTGGTACTTTCAGCAGGAATACTAACGGCACTTATGATATTGGCCCAATGCAGATCAACTCATCCAATCTACCTGAAATAAAAAAGCATTTCCCGACGGTAACGTGGCGGGTTCTGGCTTACGATGCTTGCGCAAGTTTCTGGGTTGGAACATGGTGGCTCTATAGAAAAATTGTTGATCGCAAGGGCAATGTGTTTGAAGGGATTGCAGATTACAACAGCAAAACCCCAAAGGTACGTGCAAAGTACATATTTAACTTCATGGTAAAGTACAATCGCCGGATCCAGCAGCGTAACGGGATGGGTGAGCTTTATCAATGGACCCAGCAACCTCCTCGATACAATGGCCATATAGCTAAAAATGTCCCGGAGCAAAACCCGACTCCTGTTGTTAAATAAATACAACCCGATATTACAGAAGATCATCGAGTGGCTTGGGTAAACCACCACAAATATTTCACACTGACTCAGGAGTAATATATTGTCTTCTTCTGCAAGAAATTTATTTAAGATTCTCTCTTCTTTCTTGATCCAGAAAAACCCTCATCATGAAGAAGTATGTGTTCATGAAGAAACAACAGCTGGTTTATGGGCCCCTCTCCCTGATTCGCATGTCGTGCTTTTCTTAGATTTCGATGGGGTTTGCCACAGGTGTAAAAATGAAACCTTTGAGCGAATGCCACTGTTAGAGAAATTGCTGGATAACTGCCCTGCCATGGTGATTGTTATCTCCAGCTCATGGCGTGAGTGCGCTAATACAAGTTATCTGAAATCTCTGTTCCGGGTGCCTTATAGAGACAAAATCATAGGTGCAACCGGTTCGGTATATTTAAAACACGGACAGACTGGTGTGCGGGCTGCCGAGTGTGAGGACTTTGTCTTTTCACATCGAGTTAAAGCATTTATCTGCCTTGATGACGACGAATCATTATTTCCGGCCGGTTATCCGCATTTGCACAAAACCGATTATTACACGGGCCTCACCGAATCTGACCTTGCAGCTCTTAACGCAAGGTACCATCAGCTCATGGGACGCTGATGAACAAAGTAACTTTCCTTTTACCCTGTCACTGCTGATCTCGTACGCCCATCCACTTTAGGATTGATTGTTTTATACCATACGCAATAATGTCTCATATGAATTCGACAAGAAAGGGACATTATGCTGCATCACTGTCAGGCTAAGTCACTGGATGACATATACCTTGAGGATATTCCCCACATCATACATCCGGCCACGGCGGTACATGACCTCGAAGATACCGCCCTGCCAAACCGGATTATTCAGGAATGGAATTTACCGCAGGGATATACACAGTTTGTCAGCCGGTATCACCAGTTCCACCATCAACGCCCCTGGCTCGCTTACCGCGATACGCTTGACGACATCAGATACGGTAAGATCGTTCTGCTTAGAAAAGACATAACCGGCAATGCCGGGCCGGGGGTTATATCAAATGGCAACCTACGCAATGACCTGCCCCTGTCCCTCTTTACCCGTCTGCGCGATATCATCTCTCGTCAGTTGAAACGCCCGGGGTATTACGTTCGATCAACGACACCAGCACAGCACGCCCAATCAACAAAAACCATTAATTCCAAAGCGGCTGGTCGTCTTCTCGCAGCTGGCGGGCTTTATAATGGAAATGTGGAGGGATTTCGACATACGGCTGAACAACTTGGCGGCGAAGCTGTTGAAGGCTATGACCAGGTATTGAACGAAACAACTTCAGGTATGCTGGTTGCAGCGGCTTCACTTCTGGTTATCCGAAATCCAAGGTCTGCGGATGAATTGACAAGTTATCTCGGCAAGTACAAAAAAGCACACGTTTTGCTCGATGATATGAATGTTAGCGAATTGAACTACATGCGCCGAGACAGAGCTGAATATTTAGCTCTCCGTGGACAATTCAACAATACTGTACGCCCTAACTTCCTTAAATCACTTTCAGACCACCCAGATGCCCTGGCTACGTTTGAACCTAACGATTTGATGAAACTTGCAACAGGCAAGGTCCCCTCTGGGTGGCAGGTTCACCACAAGATCCCTCTTGATGATGGTGGCACAAACGCTATAGACAACCTGGTACTTATTCAGAATTCACCATACCATTCAGCACTGTCGAAAGCACAATCCATCATTACGAAGGATCTACCGTATAATTCAAGCACCAAAGTTCTATGGCCATCGCCGAACGGTGTTATCTACCCGGTAGGAAAGTAAGAGGCGCTCATGAAAGATTTAACTCAACTACTCAGCAGCTTAAAGAGGTTGATGGTTGCAGATCACTACCCTTTAGCCAGCCCGGTAGCCCCGGAAGTCTTGAAAGACTTAATCTGCAATCCGCCTCCAGTGGAGTGGGCAGATCACAAAAAGAGCGCCTATATAGATATACAGAAACTCATTAAAACCAGGCTTGATTATGCCCAAGTGTTTAATGCTATGGATGGTTTTGAGTACAACGGACTTACGTTTTATAACCTTGTTCAGGCAGAGAACGAAAATCTATTGTGGTCAAATATTTACATACGCAACTTTGAAGCACGAGACAATGAAATCTACGTTGACCCAAATCTCACTGATAAGGTGTTAATCGGAGAAGATGGCATGTCACTTTTCGCTTATAGTTTTGCAGACGACTGCTTTCAGATAAGAGACAAAGCATCTACTGATTATGTTATTGAATCTCATACAGAGTTTGATAGATTTTTGTCTTCACTGATTCAAACCGTCAGTTGAATGTTCCGCAAGAGCGGTACTTCTGAAAAAAAGGCCGCAAACACATACTTTGCGGCCTTAATTGTTTAGCAGTAATTTACAATCTATTGATAGTCATTTCAGGAGGTTATATTCAACCTCCCTTATTTTTTATTTTCATTAAGCCACTGATCCGCTTTATCGACACGTGACTGGTAAGGCTCATTTGTGTTGCTCAGCTCTGACTTCATGTACTGAATGAATTCATCTGCTTTCTGAGGCCCAAAGCGTGGGTCATCCGTCAATTGCTGCCGGATAGCCCTTTCAGAGTTCTGCGCTGCATTCGCATAAGTCGAAACGCCGTCGCTGCTAATACTCTGATACCGGTCACTTACAGCTGCGACGCCATCAGACATCTGCATGTGATTAAGGACTTTACCCTGGAGAGAATCAGGCATATTTGCAGGGTTAGAGGCATCATTTGCTATCGATGTCTGGGTTTGAAGGATGCCCGCTCCCGTAAGCATCTCATTTACCGGTTTCGCCCCAACGCTGGTTAGCGTATCCGAAACAAATTGCTGGCCCCCGAGTAGCGCACCAGAAATCGCGCCCCGCTCAGTGTTGGCCTCTATCTTTTCCCCAACCAAGCGATCTGTGACGGTCTGAGTGCGGTTACCAACGAGACCACCGCCCGACCCACCTTCTCCCAGGTTTGCCCGTACGACTGACTCAAGTGAACCATCAGCTCTGTTATGAGTGTTGAAACTGCTATGGATGCTCTTAACGTCATTCATACTCCAGTTAACGTTATAGTTACCCAGTTCATTAAGGATCTTCTGGGTATCCGCTTTGAGCTGCTCTCTTTCGGCACCGGTAGCCATGGTGCTGGCACCATAGGTAAAGACAGCTTGCTGTGCCAATTCAGCTCGCTTATCGTCCCGGCTTAAGTTCGGGTTGTTGGCAACACGACTAAAGTAGTTATCAGTGTTATTAGATAAGCCACGAACTTGCCCGCTCTGATACATACTGTTCAAAGCAGTGGCTCGTTGATCCATTCCATCACCAACCACCCGACCTCCAACCTTTTCCAGATCGTTAAATGTGCCTTCTGCATTTCTGACATCCTGACCCGAATTGACGACTTTCTCTACACCCTGATTATTCAGTACAGGTCCATTCTTTTCGAGAGAATTAAGCACATTCCTTTCTTCATCAGAATAAGTGCGGCCCACGTTGTTGTTATGTATTCCCTGAATATCGCCTTTGCCCGCGTTATCAAGGTTATACGGAGTAAAGCCAGCTTCACTTTTTCCAGGGACATGCTGTGTCGCGTCCTGAGCGTTGGAGGAAAGACCGAGTTTAGCCTGCGAATCTACACTTCCACCCAGTTCCCCTACGCGTGACGCACTCATCACGCCAGACGTATTTACGCTGTCAGGAGTTCTATCCTGTGCCTGAGTGATAGTATTAATTCCTGACCCGTCACCTGAAATTCTGTCGAGCTGATTGGTGATAGGTAGCAGCTGCTGTGCATTACCACCGAAGTCGGAAACCAGACTTTTAAGCAGGCTGGAGGTTTCACGGAGATCCTGTTTATTACTTTCGGCCGTCTCTCCCCGGGCGGTATCAATCGCAATTTTTTGCTCACTGAAATCTCGGGTTGCAGCCACAAGCGCGTCAGTACGTTGAAGCTGCGATCCAAGCTGATTACTGGCCTTGAAGGTATCGTTATAGGAGTTGAATTTCTCCATAAACGCATTCTCATCCAGCCCATTCTTACGAGCAAAATTCCTTACATCATCATCACTGAAGTTTTTGTTGCGAATAGAATCGGAGAACCTGTCCAGGTTAATGCTTTGTTTAGAATCAAGGCTCATTCCACTATTGGAGCTTGCGTTAGTCGAAACCGATGTAGAAATATTTTGCGCCATCGTCTGTGTCGCCTGGTTCATTTTCGACGATGCTTCTTTAAACGCATTAGTATTGGATATCTGATCGCTGCTTACCTGAGACGCCGCTTTACTGAACTGGTCAGTTAACGCAGAATCCTGGCTAAGCTGATTCGTGATTGCTTTTGAAAGGTCATTTGAAAGCGAGTCACTGCCTGTATTGGTCTTAGATGCACCGCTACTCAATTGCCCTGCTACAGCCGCTTTCAGCCCGGCTCCATTGCCAGTTCCAACACCTCCATTAAGCCCAGCGTTGAGAATAACATTTGAAGCAATGCTGGCCATCTGAGACGCACTCACCCCATGTTTCGTTGCAATACCTTCTGCTACAGAGGCACCAATCTTATCCGAGATCTGCTTCATTGTTTGCAGGTTGGTTGAGAACTGCTGGCTCGACTGTCCTGACCTTCCAATTTCGCTCATCTGACTGTAACCAGCCTGGAATGAATTACTTGCCGCACTCATAACTGATGAGGTTACAGCTGATCCTTGTCCCTGGCTGTTAGCGATACTTGAACCAGCATTCCACATTCCAAGACGGAAATTACTTGAATCAACTGCGCCGCCATCGCTGTATCCCTGACCGGTACTGGTTAAGGCGGTTCGTGTCACGTCACCAAATGAAGATTTACCGCTGTTAGGGCCATCCCATACTTTGGGCGTTACATGACCAGTATCCACCGGCGCATCGGGGGTCACTCCCTTAACCGCATTCATCATCGGGTGAATCGACTGTGTCATCAGGAATAATGTGAGTACCGGAATCAGAGCATAGAGGGCGGAAGCAACAGACAGGTATGAACTGTATGTTTCCGCAAGCCCTGGGAGTCCCATCCACGTGACGGCATTATTCTGGCTGTTGAGGGTGCTCCAGGTATCCAAGTCGGCCGTCGCGACTTTCTTCACATACGCGTTGACCATTACTGCCGTAAGCGGCCACATATTCACGAAGAGGATAAGTTGCAAATATTTCGCCGCAGCGGCAACACCATTACCACCTAACGCCAGCAGCATAAGCAAAGCAAATGGAGCAACCATATAAGCAAACATTTCAAGGAATGCGATTGCTGCTCCCGACAGTTGTAACCACAACTGGCCCTGTGAAGCCATTGTGTTGGTTCGCTTCAGAGAAGCCTCAAACAACTGCATATCGGAAGCCAGACCGAGTGGGGTCTTATATTTGCTTGCGCCATTTCTGAGCTCATTCATAATGAACAGGTTCAGGGTGGCGTCATACGAACCAATAGCCTTACCGTACATACCATTTGCTGACGCCATAACATCAGTAAAGCTTGCGCCGGTAGGTGCACCATTTGCTTCGTCTGGAGTAAGGATGCCGTTTGTCTGTCCTATAAGGGAAATAGTCTGGCGAGCTTCAGCTGTACTGGTAACCTGTTTCACAGTTGACCAGACCTCATCACACGTACCAGATTTTGAACCGTTAGCGCCAACAATACTGGCAGAGGCATTCTTCAGTGCGCCTTTCATCGCCTGATTAATCCGGTCCATGCTATCTGCCAGATTAGCTGAGAAAATATCGTTAAAAATAGTTTCTTTACCGGCAATATTTGCGCTTGAGTTTTGGGTAGCCTTCAGGCAGTTGTATGCAAGAGACTGAACGGTAGCACATACGTTCATTGGCCCTAGCCCGCTGGCCGGTTCAGGAAATGCGGAACAGTAGCCCTGGCTATCGCCGCCCCATTGCAAAAACTTCACGAATCGGATCATCGGACCGAGGGTGATGTCATCGTCCAGAGTTGTTGCAGACAGGTCCACCGGAGAAAGCGGATCAAACGCTGTTTTATAATCCTTCAGCAAACCCTGGCTTAAGTTAGTGGTGACGGTTGCCATCGCAGCAATAAAAATTGGAATTCCGTCGACGTTTCTGACCTCTCCCGACTTTACAGATTCAATAGTTACATCCACTCGAACCATTGCCATCATGAAAAGGATCAACCCCAAAAACCAGGAGAAAAACGGTAATTCATTTTTGGTCGGAGCCTGAAGCCATAGCCACGTTTTATAGAATAGGCTCACACCTGCTACAACGGCGGCCGTGGTCAGGAACTCTTTTACACCAGTATATTGAGAAAAGATCAGGGCAATACCGGTAAAAGCCGACCAGACAAAATCAATATCACCCAGGGTATATATGTTGTAATCCATGTCAGACCTCAGTTACGTGTGCCACGAATACTTTCAGTGAAAGCCTTCCGTTGCAGGCGACGGTTATCCCAGGTTGAAATGACGTCCGAGCTGGTACCGACCTGGCTGTGCGATAGCTCATAGGCGGCTTTAACCTGTTTTGAGAGATTGTCTGTTAATCGGTTGAGATCATCCCTTTTACCCGACAGCGACTCACTCGGTATGCTCATGGTTGAAATTTTGGCCTCAACCTGGCGCAACATGTTGATTACGAGGCTCGTCGCAGCAATAGTGCTGATGTCCTGAATGTATGCGTACCCTTCCGGTGCTTCGAATGTTTGCAAAGAGTCGATAATGGTCGGGATGCCGATATAGGAGATAATGCGTAATTCATCATCTGAAACACGAACGTCGTTGATGATTTTTTTCTGTACGTTTAAAAGAAGATCAGAAATGGTATCCTTCAATCCCTTAAAACCACCGTCATTAACTTCTGACATGACAAGGCACTGAGCCTTTCGTGGGGATGATGGATCTGGTGCCGGAGAACACTTGAGCATTTTAATTGATCCGCCAGCTGGTGGCCCCATGATGTAATCCGTGACAGTCATGGTAGACGGGCGGACTTCCATTCCCGCTTTTTCGCCTTTGCTATCCCAGTTGATAATGACAGTACCTACGAGAGACATAAGTTGTTCTGCCAGTTTATAACCGGATAACTCCGTTACCCCTCCGATGTTCATCGTTCCCTTATCAATATCCATGAACGACATATAGAAGAGGTTACCACTGAATTTTTCAGCGAACTCTTCGGGATCCTTTGCTTTAACCTGAGAAGTGACAGCTTCAGGTGACTTTGTCATCGATGAGCCAAAATCAGGAATAAGACCATTAATCGATCCCAGAATTGAGGCTGGTCCAGAGCTAACTGAGTTAGCGAACTGGCTTGGCGTACCCACGTTTTCAGAAAGGAAAGAGTAAGTTGCATTGCATGAATCTTTCGCAAATTTATTTAGCGCTTGCAGTTTGTTTTGGATGTCATTAATCGTTGCAGCACAGTCAGCACAAATAGCTGAAACAGCAACGTTAAAAGCATAGATAGCCGCACCCTGGGCAATACCACGGGCCACCTGCACAAGCTGGTCCCCGTTGATCATGCTGAAGGACCCAAGAAAAACGTCAATACCGTTACAACCGACAGAAGCTTTTGGAAACGACATGGAAACAAGGTTGGTATTAACGTTTGTTGTTCGGTAAGACATTGACCCGCCAACTATGCCTGTACGGGTTGCTGTGGAAAAGGTGGCCGGGCTGGTAGACGTCATCATGCCATTGAAAATGTTACGCATTGCGTTGTCTGCATTTGCAGTCGGGGCTAAAATTGCAGCACAAACAGAAAGAGACAAAAGTAACTTTTTGAAGTTGAAAACGGCATTACTGCGCATAAGTGCCTCCAAAACTGCCGCCAGCATTGAGATAATTGACCGGATCGGCCGTAGGCATGTCATAGCCTTCGAGTTTTTGGTCCATTATTTTTTGAAGTAGGAATGGGTCTGATTCCATTTCGGATTTATTAACGGTAATAACGCCATCATCGCCGATGGTATATTGCCTTTTAATATCTAGAGTTGACTGGAACGAAGCGTCATCGATCAGATTCATGCCCTTCGCGGCAAGTATAATAGTGTTCTTTAATTCATCAGCGGAGATCATGCCTTCACTAATGCGCTGAGCTGATGTCCCATCCTTTGAAACCAGGAAAATTGTAGGTACCTCTCGAATTTTAAATTGATCAATAATTTGTGCGTTGGGGATGTTAAAATCCTGAAAAAGGCCATTATGCAATGGCCTTCCATCCATACTGATTGGAAGAATATCTACCGAATAATAGTTCTGCATAAATTGAAGTATTTGGCTTTCTTCGTGGCAAAACTGGCAAGTACTCTGGAAAAAGAAAAATAAACCTGACTTAGTAAAGATATCTTTCATTACCGTTTGCTGATTTTTTTCAACAACAGTGCGGTGAGCATCCAGTGCCACCTTTTCCACTGGTTGCCTGCGTTTTTCAGACATCATCGGGTTTTTAAGAAAATAATCTTTTGATTTGTCAGAAAAACGCGTACTGATATCCAGCATTAACCTTTGCGCCGTGTAATAACGTGATAGATTTTCTGCGGTAGGGTTATCCATTGCCTGCGTTAACAGTCGAGGCATATTCTCTTTTAGCCATTTTGAATTTAAATCTACCATTTCCTCTTTTGAAGGCGAGCTAGCAGCACCGGTTGGTGGCAAAACCTCTTCTTCTTCAGCTTCGCTTTTTTTAGCAGGATCGTCATACCAGAAGAAACCCTTCTTATAAGCCTGGCCAGATACAAAGGGCGTATCTTTTATTAGGGGTTGCTCAGGGCTGGCGTGGGCACCAGTAATTACCAAAGACATAAGCAAAACCATCTTTGAAGGCGCTAATGCAATACGAGTCATAGACCGTTCTCCTTTTCTGATGCGGTTATGATGGCATACAAAAAAAAGGTTAGAGCTCGTATAGCATGGTCGTTTTTATGTTGAAAAGGACGGAAAAGGAGTGCTGACTAAGAAGATAGTCTCGGTGATGGAAAGATCATCCATCTTGCACGTTGTCAAAAATCCGGTGTAACAAAAACATGGTTTTATCGAATATCTAAAAGCAAATATTGCTTTGAAAACAGGTGTATTTAGAGCTGAAAAAAATCATCACAAGTAATGCTGTTTCTATATTTCAAAAAAGGAATAGCTAAGGATCAAAGAAGCGAACTTAGACAAGAATATAAAATATATTAATTGAAAGCGATTAAGAAGTCGTCATGCATAGAAGGTTTTGAGAACCTAAGTAGTTTTACGTTTTCAACAGAAAAAAAGGTGCACATTTTTGGAACGAAGAAAAACTGAATAAAGAAAAATCAAATTATATCTTTACTTGTCAAGAGTTGATATTTAAGTTGTAACTAATATTTGATTGTAAAGCAAACAACAGAATTTGACTTAAGTCAATATTTAGATTCAGACAAGGCAAGTTTCGCGATATCTTTTTTAAATTTAATCTAATTCTTCTTGAGAATACCTCTCTATGGCTGAAGCAGTTGAAGATAATCTGCAACGTGGACAATGAGCATCATTTGTCACTGGCACAATGTATGGGCGTTTACATTTTTCGCAGGCACCTAGTTCTTCAATTTCTTTCATAGAAGTAAGGATTTCTATTATTTTATTAACTTCCGGTGCGCATACAAAGTATCCCAGATTATGAAGGACACTCATTATTCGGTTGAAGTCAATTTGCCGAAAACTCGCTTCCGGATTTATTGGATCAAAACCAAAATAGTTAACTGCGACATCAATAACAGCAGAAAAGGCTCGGCGGTTATCTGTGCGTTTGCTCCAGCCCCGGATACCTTTTTTGAGTTTTGTTTTTGCACCAGGCTCAAAATCGATATTTTCAGCAACATGATTACCGTACAAAATTCGTATTGTATTTTTATTTGCCCCAAGCGACATAGTTCTTGCTGCTCGCAATAGAGCATTAGCTTTTGTTTGATCGACCTTTGCCATATCAATAATCCTTTAACATAACTTTATTTGTTAAAGTGTTGAACACATCCTGACGGTGACTGGTGAACATAGTGTCATAACGTAATAGTTCCATCAAATCATCACTAACTTTTCCTAACCGGATGTCAGCAGACAATTCATAAGCCCAGGCAAAAACTTTCGTTTTAAGTGAAACACTCTCTTCAATATGCCCTTGTGAGAAAGCAATTGTACGTGGGAAAAGAACGACATCGTTAATTGTTTTTAACGATGAATAACCAATGTCTTTAATAGCATCAGCTGTAGTTGGTTTTAAACCAAAGAAAATACTTACAAACTCTGGTGCGAGCATTGAGATAAAGAACACCTGCATAAAGTAGTCATTCTGTATATCAACACATTTAGAACGCAACTCATGAATCTTCTTGGGATTATAGATATCCACTGTACCATTCAGAAAAGTCACTTTTTCACCGGCATCGTAAATACCATAGTCAATATCATTTGTATCATATTCACGAATTACATTGGAATCACCGTCCAAGACCGCAGAAAAAAACCTCTCCCATGTAATTTCCTTTCCGAGTGTACGCGGAACCAAAAAACTACCTGGACGTGTTTCCACTTCAAAAGCTAAATCAGCGGCTGTACTAAATCCTTTCCCAAATAGGCGACGCTGGAGAAGAGGAGTCCCAGTTTGATATGCAGAAGATCCATGCACAGGCAATAACATTAAAAATGCACGGTAACTACGAATAAGCGAAATCTCAGTGCGGAAAAGTTTACCGAGTAAGCTACGAGTTAAATTATCAGATTCTGACATGTGCTGATTGTCCTTGCGCCATTACAATTGTTCAAATCTTCAACATGGATTTTTTGTTAGGTGTTCGGTAGGGTGAAAAGTAACTTTTAGTATTTTCTTAAGGCTTGAATAAGCCTTAAATCTATCCCTTCAACCACACCGCTTACTTGTAACACTTTTTAACCAAACTAACCAGAATTTTATCAAAAATTCCTGCGCATGCTAACGAAATGTGAAGCGATTAAAAAAAAACCTAAATCCAGCCCCTCCCAACGTTGGATTAGAATAACGACGTCTTTCACTGACCGTCATAAACTGACATTTTTACTTTTCATCAACCTCATGCTTACATAGGATCACTAAACAAAGAAAAGTGACCCTATGAATGCCTCACATAGGGTCACTTATGTTTGAAAAGTGACCCTATGTAATGTCGTCATAGGGTCACTTTTTATAAAAGTGTCACTATGGACAAAGTTCCATAGGGTCATTTTTTTTGGAAAAGTGGCACTAGATATATGTATAACTTTAATAGAGCAATGCACATTATCAAAAGCAATAATCCACAATGGTCATTCTGTCAAAAGTAACTTTAGGGGGTAGCGATGGAAGTGAGGCTAAACTCGCTGTTACTGTTTCTGAAGGCCCCTCCCGAATGGGGGAAACAGCGAGTGCATTACATCTGTTCAATTCCCTCATCAAAGAGCATTCAAAAATCTTCTGTTCGTGAAAAAAAACGGAAATTTCCTCCGGTATAGTAATTTCACATCAGGAGGCGTCATGAGTAATTCAAATCTTATAAGTTCTATAGAGCTAACACGTAAAAATTTACGTGCTCAGATTGAAGGTTTGCGTGTTGAGGCTGAAGATCTCATTACAAAATACTGGATCAAGTGGAAGGAACGAAACCACCAAGAGATTAACCTTACCCGACATAGCAAAGTTCCAAAGAGGGAGTACCTGGGTTCTTACGCACCAAAAGTTGAGCTAATTGGTAATGCCAGAAAAGTAACGATCACTTGGCATCAGTTCAGCCCTTATAAAACAAGAGCGCCTAGCCACATGTCAAAACGGGTGCAACCAATGAAAAGTGGAAAATATTCTAAGAACTGTTTTGTAAACCATGCCAGCTGGGAATACGAAATGATTTCTGAAACGGAAGCATTGCTGGAGCCTTACAGAGAAATGCTTGAGCTCTATCATTCAGCATATATCGAACTTGGACGAAAAATCCGTCAATACTCAAAAACTAAGGTGGCACAATGAACGACGCAATTATCACGGACAATGAGCGTATTAACATTGAACCAAAAGATGTAATGGTAAAAGGTTCAAATAAAAAGCAAGGCGTAAACGCTCAAACTTCTACTCAACGTAGACCAGAGCACCAGGGTATGGCCAAAGTTATTATTAACCCCGGCACCCCAGACTTTAACCGGTTTTTAACTGCCAGAAATGGAGCAGTCATCAGAGGTTTTGATGATGTGAGTATCGCTATTTCCTCTCTCTTTAAAACGGTTGATGCAGTTAAACATCCTGACCTTGTTCAGGCTATTCAGGATTGGTTCAACGAGCTGCATGAAGAAAACAATAAGATGAAAGAAAATCTTGTTGCTTATATTAAGTCAATTGAGTTCGACAAGAATGACTCATTCATGTCATCAACTCAGTTTGTACCTTTCAGTTTTGAACCAGTACAACTCAACTTCAATAACCACAACACCATGAGGTTTTACAAGTACATCTTCGAGATGAACCAGCTCATGAACACAATGTATGAGTACAACTCATTGGGTTTACTGGCTGTAAGCGACTATCCGGTTATGTCTCACAACATTATAAAGAGTATTAATTTATATGTTGAGAATGTGAAAAAGACTCTGAATGTTTCTCGCCGTAAGGATGGGCCATACAGTCCAGCAGAGTTCATCACCAAAGTAATGCAATATAAAAGTGTGCAGGCATACATTGCAGCCGAACTGTCAGGCAAACGTCGATAAGGTATGATGATGAATTTCAGGGCGCTGTATTTATGTATTAAACGGATTTTGGGGATATTCTCATCTCAGGAGAATGATGCAACCTCTGTAATGATTGAGGATATATCAAGCCTCTCTCCTTTTGCGCAGATTCTAGGAGATCAGAAGTACACTGTTCCTGATCATCCAAATCCAGAAGTCCTGAAATTCATCGAGTATCCAACTCGTCCGACGGGCATACAGACATTTAATGAACAGTCAATCCTGTCTCTGTATCGGGAAAAGCTGCACTCAATTTCAATGATGTTAGCTATCAGCGATAGCGACATCAGGGACGATGCATATACATTTACTAATTTAGTTTTAAAGCCCTTGGTTGAATATGTTCGCTGGATACATCTTTTGCCAGCTTCCGAAAATCATCATCATAATGGTATTGGTGGGTTACTTTCTCACAGCCTGGAAGTGGCCATACTCTCTTTAAAAAATGCGCATCACTCAGAACTGAGACCAATCGGATATCAAGATGAAGAAGTAGTCCGTAGAAAAGTATATCTCTATGCTGCGTTTATCTGTGGTTTAGTCCATGATGCCGGAAAGGTTTACGATCTCGACATTGTAAGCCTGAATTTAGCTAGTCCGATCATTTGGACGCCAAGCTCACAAAGTCTTCTTGACTGGGCACGTGAAAATGACGTGGTTGAATACGAAATCCACTGGCGAAAGCGTATTCATAATCAACATAATATCTGGTCCAGCGTTTTCCTTGAGCGAATCCTAAACCCGGTATGTCTTGCATTTTTGGATCGGGTAAATAAAGAACGTGTTTATTCAAAAATGATCACCGCCCTAAACGTTTATACTGATGGGAATGACTTTTTGTCTAAATGCGTGAGGACCGCTGATTTCTATTCTACTGGTACAGACCTTAATGTTTTACGTGACCCTATCATGGGTCTGCGTTCTAATGATGCAGCAGCAAGGGCCATTAGTACCATCAAGCACAACTTTACCAGTATCAATATCAACAATTACAATGCTAAGCCTATGCACATCATTATCGTAAATGGTGAGGTATACCTTAACGAGAACGCATTCCTTGATTTTGTTCTCAATGATTTCGAATTACATAAATATAACTTCCCTCAGGGAGAGGCTGGTAAGACCGTATTGGTAGAATCCCTAGTTCAACGTGGTTACGTCGAGCCCTATGATGATGAGCGTGTCGTTCACTACTTCATTCCGGGTATCTATTCGGAAAACGAAATATCAAACATCTTTAGAAATGGGATAGGGAAACTAGAATTCTATAACCTTCTTAAGCTAAGGTGGATTGGTTTAATCTTTGATTCCTATAAAATCCCTGACTCAGTGCCGGGTCTTTTTAGCGTTAATGCCAATAAAGACTTTATTTACATTGACGAGCAAAAAACAGTTACTGAATACAGAAGACCAGTGCCCGGTCGGGACGTTATAACTAAAATTACTGATACTGTTGAGACGGCTGTTCTTAAGGTTAATGATTTAGGCCGCTCCTCTGCCTCTATTGATGTTGATATACATTCTAAGAAAAATGAAGGCTCATCCGACGATTTTGAGAAGAAAGCCGAAAGTGATAATGAAATTGATAATGACACGCAGATAGTTAAATCTGAGGGTGAGGAAGCAGCTGATCCTGTCATTCCTGATATAGAAGAAAGTGAAGATGAATCGGCAAAGGACACGGAATCCCATGTCCTGGTCAACCAACTTCATGAACTCCTTTTAAGCGCTCCACTTTCCAATGACTATATAGTGTGTGTTGATGCTGTCCCCTACCTCAACATAGATACCACTATGGCATTGCTGCCGGGATTAGATGAAAAAGCATTCAGTGAAGAGCCCTATTTCCAACTGACATTCAGAGAAGGCTCTCTCGATGGAATGTGGATAGTAAGGGACATTGACGATCTGCGTTTAGTCCAGCTCGGCGATAACTGCGCCGGGTTCCAGCTCACCTATCATGAGCCAAGAAGGCCAACAACTTTAAAGTCACTTTTCAATACTTCTATGTATCAGGCATTAGTGATTAATGATGAGTCTTCTGTTGAAAACTCTGCCCCACGTCCAAAGCAAACGCTTGAGCTGCCTCCCCCACGTGTAAATGCAGTCGAAGAACATTCTGGCGACGTGGAATATCATGGAACCGATAGTGCATCCGCGACTGGTCCGCTGAAAACTGAGGCTGTGGAATATGAACATTATCAACATCTTTTTGAGAAAGAAGATGAAGAGCATGAGATCATTGATTATACCGATTTCTCACAGCTTAGTGTTTCTCGGCCAGAAGTCGGTAGTTGTGCAACAAGCTCTTCGGTCCATAATGAAAAGCTTCTCTCCGAGCCGTCAGAATTACCAGAACTTAACCGAGAACAGAACGCTGATCCCCAGGGTACGAATGAACGCTCTATGGATGTTTCTGTAGGACAAGAAAACTCAGAACCAGATACTGAGGGTAACTGCCCACCACCAGCTGAAGTTGTGTATTCCCAGACCGAAGCAGCCGCAACCAGTGTGATGGCAAGTGAAGAGCCCGCCTTACCTCCTGTACTTGAAGAATCAAATGGAGAGCATGCGCCCACAGACGCTAAGGGGCATCATCTTTCGCCAGCACTGGCCAGACTGTTCGCCCCAACAGCACCGGTAGAAAAACAAAATCCCAAGCGCAACCGGAATAAATCATCGGACAAAGCAGAAGTACAAAAACCAGCATCACCTGTTTCTGGTCACAATCTGAACAGTAAAGTCTTTGCATCTACTGAATCAGACCAAAATGGTGAATTCTCGCTTATAAGCGAAGGTGACGTTACAGAGCTTGAATTTGTAGAAATTGCGTTAGTACTGCATCAAATTCTGTCCAAAATGGAGGTGGCGTTTAAAAGAAAGCGCAAAAACAGATTTATGGTAAGTACTCCTAATACTCTCTATCTGACCCAATCTTGCGTGGAAAAATTTGGGTCGCAGTTAGAGGCTCAAGATCTTTTCAATAAGCTTCCTCAGTACCTCGTTAATTCTGGTGCTGTGATCAATACAAAATGCCATGCATTTAACATGCCTACTTTGCTGGCCGCATCAGACCGGGCGAAAGTGGACATTGAACGAATTATCAATAACCTGAAAGAGGCTGGGAACCTATAATGTCAGATTCGAAGAGGACTAACCTCCATGCACAAGAGAATTTTTATCGGCCTATTCTTGAGTATCGTAGTGCCTCAATACTTTTGATTTGTTCGGTTTCTATGCTTTATATGGGACTTTCTTCAGACGGACTGGACATCGCCCCAATAGTTCTGTTCACCTCAATATTGCTTTTTTTGCTGTGCCTTTATCGTTGCAAAACAGCAGCGCCATTTTTGATGGCTCATTGGCGTGTATTCAAGCGACATTTCATGTTCGTTAGTCTTGATTCACTGCGTGTAATTAACAAAAGTAACTTTTTCTCCAATGAGCGAAAGTATCGTCAACTGGTTCAGGATTATCAAAATAAAAATAAGGATATACCCGAGCGAAAGTCCTATTTTTGTGATGGGTTTGAGTGGGGTCCGGAACATGCGGATCGGGCATATCAAATAGCTAACCTCTCCAGTGATAAACGTGAGATCGAGTTGCCATTCGTCTTCAACCCAATTAAGAGACATTTTGACGCAATGGCTCGTAAGATGGGCGGCAGCAATGCAATTTTTGCTGTGGAACGTAGGGAACCCATATTTGTAACTGAAGACAATTGGTTTGGTCATACTCTGATAACCGGAAACGTGGGTACCGGGAAAACGGTGCTACAGCGTTTACTAAGCATTAGCATGCTTCATCTTGGTCATGTTGTTGTTGTCATAGATCCAAAGAACGATGCAGAGTGGCGAGAATCTCTAATGGAAGAGGCTAAGACCCTCGGTCTTCCTTTCTATAAATTTCATCCTGGCCAGCCAGCATCTTCGGTCTGTATTGATGTCTGCAACACCTATACTAATGTTTCTGACCTAACATCTCGTCTTTTGAGCTTGGTGACAGTTCCCGGTGAGGTTAACCCATTCGTTCAGTATGCCAAGGCTCTCGTTTCCAATGTGATTTCCGGGCTTTCTTACATAGAGAAAAAGCCTTCTATTTATCTGATTCACAAGAACATGAAAAGCCACATGTCTATTGTGAATCTTACAGTCAAGGTAATGGAGTCATGTTACGCGAGATATTATGGTTACGATGTCTGGACCGAAAAAGTTAAGTACGTCGCTAACGATACCTTGCCGGTACGTTTCAAGCGTCTCGCTGAATGGTTTACGGCTCATTTCATGAATTACGAGGGGTCCGAACAAATAGACTGGTTAGATACTGTTTCCCAGCTTATTGATTACTCAATGTCCGACCCAGAGCATATGGCTAAAATGACCGCAGGTATTATGCCTGTTTTCGATATGCTCATT
The DNA here is from genome assembly GCF_049236925.1 of Enterobacter cloacae complex sp. SYL003. Classification (NCBI taxonomy): domain Bacteria; kingdom Pseudomonadati; phylum Pseudomonadota; class Gammaproteobacteria; order Enterobacterales; family Enterobacteriaceae; genus Enterobacter; species Enterobacter cloacae complex sp. SYL003. The sequence goes on from NZ_JBMKJK010000024.1 coordinate 27,999, forward strand.
GAAAAACCTTTAAATGAGCTTTTATCTCCTAACCCGAACTCAGTATCATCAAGAGAAATTGTAACAAGCGAAGGGATGTTCAGCACTGGCGGGGTGCTATACATTTCGCTTGATGGCCTTTCAAACCCCGATACAGCAGCTGCTATTTCTCAATTAATAATGTCAGATCTGACCTCCTGTGCCGGTAGTCGCTACAACGCTCAAGATGGTGATATGTCAGCTAATTCCAGGATAAGTATTTTTGTTGATGAGGCACACTCAGCCATTAACAACCCTATGATTAACCTTCTGGCGCAGGGTCGTGCAGCGAAAATTGCACTGTTTATTTGCACCCAAACCATCTCCGACTTTATTGCTGCGGCAAGTGTTGAAACTGCCAATCGAATTACGGGGCTCTGCAACAATTATATAAGCTTGCGAGTCAACGATACTCCTACTCAGACGCTTGTTGTAGAGAACTTTGGTAAGAGTGCGATAAGCACAAATATGGTCACTTATACGACCGGTTCAGAAACATCTTTGCCGCATAATAACTTCTCAGGTTCAATCTCAGAAAGAAAGCAGACAACTTTAGAAGAGAGTATTCCAAAGGATCTCTTGGGTCAGGTCCCTATGTTTCACATAGTTGCCAGGCTTCAAGATGGCAGGAAGGTTGTAGGCCAAATCCCTATTGCTGTTGCTGAGAAACAAATGAAGCCAAACACAACTCTGTCGGAAATGCTTTTCAAGAAGGCCGGAAAAGTTACTTTGCGTCAAAATCTCGATATCAAAAATCTTAATAAATTTCTAAGGAAGTTGCATTGATGGATGAAAAAATTGTCCTGACGCGCCAGCAAATTTTAAGCTCTGCACTAAAAGTCAGCAAATGTCGCTCGCTCGTAAAAAGGCGCTTTCAGTCTTTGGGTTTAAAGTACGCAGATTCTCAGGAAGTTCGAGATCGGCTAACTATGATAGAAAAAAACGCGTTTCATCATTTGGGAAAATTTTGTCAGAGCAACGATATCGATTCCCTATTCTCCATGGCAAATACCCTGTCTGAGCTTTTCCTTTTAAAGGGAGAGTTGATCACGACTGATCCCTTTGGGGACCGTGAAACCAGCTACTGGTCGGTACCACAAGGATCATGCCATGAATGGATTCAATCACTGACCACCAGCGAAGGTCCTGAACGTAAATTCGTTAGTTTCCGTATTTCTTTCGATAACAATGACGTACGGTGTGATCTTGTAAAAAAGAATGCCCGTATGCTTGGTTGTTATCTTTTGCCTTATTTCGTCGATTTAACACGCACGGTGGGCGCATTCATTAATTTGCCAGGTAGTGTCTCTTTTAAACAAGTACAGCGCATCAAACCCCAGATTCATCCAGAAACAACACATAGTCATATAGTTACTATTGAGGACTCTCCCTTTCTTTCTCGGTTAAAATTTAAAATCATTACTGCCATAGATCAGCTTCCTGACCCTAATGGCCTTTATACAAACACCTTTAACAGCATTATTGACCGTGCACTGCTGACTCATCTCAAAACCGAACAGGAAAAAATAGATAGTCCAAGAGTCTGCAAAAATGTGATTTCGGCTTTTGCCGACTCAACTCTTTCTCTGCCGGTGTTTAACATCGGCCTAAACGAGCAGTACAGATACTGGACGCCGTGGGGCATCAACTTTATAGAATTTTCCCGCCAGGCCGCAAAAGCAAGGACCGCTGTATTTGTTCCTGATGTGGGACAGATCGAGTGGAAAAGCGCAGAGCATAAAGAACTGGCGGAGTTAAGCCTCATCGACCAAATCATACCTAAACAGTACCACTGGCTCCTGGGTATCCCGACGATGTGGCGTAACAACTATTGCAATCACGATCAGAGGCTAGCTCTTTTTCGTGAATGGAGGGAAAGCAATGGCTGCGGATAATACAAGCAGGGCAGCAGTGCTCAGAACAATGCTTTTTTTTGGCATGGTCATTTATTTTGGTTACAGCTTGGCTTTCCAGAATACTGAGGAGCTCAAATATCAGATTACTCAGGAGGTTAATGCAAGCCGGTCCATCATATCAAATGACCGTTGGAAGTCTGTCATTGCAAATAGTGAAGCGACTTTAAATTGGTTGGTACATGACTATAAGTTAATTGACTATCTGAATACTATTCTGATCCCTGACACCAAAAAACCAGCCAGAGGTATTAACATTGTTGCTGAAAAATTTACCTCTATTAATTACACTATGGCCAAAAACATACCCCTCTTACTTTATCAGTCCATTTTCCGGTGGAACTTAATCCTGGGGTGGCTAATCGTTTTTCTGCCCTATCTATTTGCCATGCTAGCAGATGGAATGTACCAGTGGAAATTGAAGAGGTACGTATTTGGTAAGGTTACAGTTCAGTTTTATCGTATTTGGTTTCGAGCATTTTGGGTGATCAGTGCTTTAACGATGGTCTACCTGGTCATGCCAAATATGTCACTATTTAACAATATCGCTCAACTTTTCCCACCAGTCGCTTTATTGATACTGGGAATTGCATTGAATCGCTTGTGGTCTAACTTTCAAAAACTCATGTAAAGGTGGTCAGATGTTAAGCAGTAAAAAAAGGAAGTCCCCTACAAATATCAAAGAATCGCTCAATGATAACGCTGACCGTTTTTATAAGATGTTTCGCATTCATACCACGGCAAAAGTTGCTATGTCGCTAATTGCCATGACCGCTGTAGGGTTTTCTTTCTACAATCTTTACGAACAATGGCAGGACGCTGAAGGGAAGAAAGACCATATAGCTGTAATACGGATTTCTGGCGAGATGGGTACCGGCTCGGAAACGGGCGATGGAACAGTGATCGCAACAGCTCTTGCCAAAGCTTACAATAATCCCCATGCCAAAGCAGTTATTATCGAGGCAGAGTCAGGTGGTGGTGGTCCCTCTGACGCCATCATTATTTACCGCCAGATAAACGCGCTTAAAAACCACCAGCCACAGATTGAACGCGTATCAGATGCCGGTGGCTCTCTTTCATCTGTAGCCGCTGACAAGAGTAACAAAACCGGGAGCACAGAACGTGGCGATGAAGCACGGTCGAAGCAAAACTCCCTCGAAGTACTCTCCAGCGGTACCGGTCGTTTTTTCTCTGATATCGCAGACTCATATAAACCAATCATCGTTAGTGTGAAAGGCATATGCGCATCCGCATGCTATTACGCGGTATCGCCCGCTGATGCAATTTATGCCGACAGTAATGCCCTGATCGGTTCTATCGGTGTGCGTATGGACCACTGGAATCTGTCAGAGATCATGAGCACAGTAGGCGTCAAGAATGAGCCCCTTACGGCCGGTGAGTTCAAAGATGCTCTTGACCCCTTCCACCCATTGTCCGATTCAACGAGGGAGTTCATGCAGAAGGAGATCCTGAACACGATGCATGAAAAATTTATAACTGATGTTGAACTTGGACGGGGTAAAAAGCTTCTCTCGCGTCATGATGCCGATGCTGTTTCTCTCTATTCAGGCCGTGTATGGCCAACACCTCAGGCAGTTAAGTACGGCCTGGTGGATGGAGATCTTACGTCAGTAGAGATCCGTACACGTCTTTCAAAAATGTACTCCACTGACACGTTCAAAAACTACAATGAGCCTCATCGTAATCTCCGTTCTGCACTCGGCATGCTGATGAGCCTGTCTTCAAATATTGAGAGCCTTACCGGTACCACTACCCGCTTAGTAGAATCTGTTAATGCCACCAGCTACCCCTCTGTGAGGTAACATGGATGCTTTCAATCTGCTGTGGAGCATTACGGGGGTAGCTTTCATTATCCTTATTTTCGTCGTGTTGCTGTGTCTGTTGGGATTTATGACCTCTGCCATAGCGGAACGGCGGACTGCAAAGGCAATTGAATCTGGGCTTCCTGAAGAAGCTCAGGGGCTACTTAGTGATCTCACCTTTCAGTTGTCGGCTCATAGCACTACGCAGGTTGATCACATTCTCGTAGCCCCACATGGTATATACGTCATAGAGCAGAAAAACTACGTAGGCAAGCTCTACGGTACTCTGGAGGAAAGCCACTGGCGGAAATGGACTCAGTCCCGAACCCTCAAGTTGCAGAACCCGTTTAAGCAAAACCAGGGGCACATCAGGGCTATTCAGTCTGCTCTTAAGGCTAGAGAACTGGAATGTATCAATGTCGTCATCATAAACGGACGTTGTAAGTTTGATGGCATCAAGCCGGAATGGTTATGTATGGGGATGGACGATTTTATCCATAAAGTCAAACAACGACGAGGGCTACGGTTGTTCACACCGGAGTCTGTTCAGCACATCTGTTCGGTGTTGAAGTCAACAAGGAAGTCGCCAGGGCTCTATACGGACCTTACTCATATTCATAACATAACGACAAAGTACAAAGCCCCGATGAAATTCGAGCAACGAGTAACATACATTCTGCTCAACTTTATCCATTATCTGTGGGCAAGTCTGTTCACTAAGCAGAAGCCTTAGCGCTCTATCATTGGTAAGGCTGTAAAATGTCTGCAAAAGGCCCCATCGGTAAATTGTTGGGGCTTTTTCTTTGCGTAGTTCTGATACGGTTTATCCTGTGGAGCATTATGGCCACCAGCCAGCTGGTGACTGGCCAACGCTTTGTATGACGTAGCCTACTCAGGGCAGGCTATTTTAGAGGGACCGATTTTTATCCGGGCTAATTTAGAAAGAGATAATTTGAACTTAGGCGGGCTGACCACCAGCAGAGAGGTAAATCACTAGCCGGTGATATTGACAGAAGTCGTCAGGGGTTTAACGCCGGAATATTTTGCCAGGCCTCCTGCAAGGTCTGCAAGACTTCTACAAGTGATAGTGACGGCCACAGGACTGTTTCCGTCATTATCACTCCAGGTGGCTCGCACTCTACTGGTACCAGAATTAAAACAACACGAGTTCCTTTTACCTGGTAGGCAAGGTTTACTGCCGGTTGGCGGTAGGAGGCCAGTACACCCTCACCATATTGAGCAGGGTTACTTGCCCAGTTCCGCACCATTGCATACACCTGAGGCATATACCGACTATCCAGATCCCCTTTGGGCCGTCTGAACGGCACGATTTCTTCTGAGCGGTAGGTGGTCGTTGTTGTATTGGTTGTCATCTTTGTCACCTCCCCTGTTCGTCCATTTAGAGTTTTAAGCTGCTTTACACATCACACTCAACTGATTATTTAAGCTGGTCATCGTCTCTGGCCAGCATAGCCCAACCATTCGCCTGGTTTTCGCGGGAGTAAGGATTCATTTCAAAATAACTATCTACCGCGTCGCTGTCCGCAACAGAACTGTTGTTAGCTCTCTTTGAACCCTGAACCACTACAGCATCAACCTCTGCGGCTTTCCCGTTGCGCTGTACCAGGATTTTAACCGTATTGGGCTTACGTCTTGCGAGCAGTTTGTTGGCGATAAAAAGCACAACAATCCAGGCCAAAAGCACGTATAAAAATGTATTCATAATGCCCTCCTTTGTATGTGATTATTATACCTGCTTCCATTGCAGGCCAAACAGGTTCGGTGCATGAAAAATAGACTTCTCTCCGGCGTATAGCAATCTACTTACTGATCTGTTTTCGTATCAAACTGTATGGCATAACCGAGGGGCGTACGTGGTGAGTCAGAAAGTTACTTTTCCGTAATAGTTAATTTCAGATCCTTCTTCCAGTTACGCTTCAGTATAAAACCGATACCCTCTAATTCAGCATCCTTCACGTTTAATACGCTTCACTTTAAGGCAGGGCTTTTCGGTTGAAATGAATTCTTTTTCCGGTTGCTGGACATGGGTTTCATCCTGATAGTTAAAGTTGCAGGCTATCAGTCACCACCACCACCTCCGTCACCTCCTCCACCGCCACCATCACAACCACCAGCTATGCTATTTTCACCATTACAATCACCTCCGAGGGGGTTCAAATGGCTGCTCCCCTGTAGATGGTGTCCTTGCCAGATCGAACCCGAACCAGCGCCTCCTGAGCGTCTTTGCTTGCCCTGAGGCAATTGTGCAGGCTCACCAGCACCGGCGGTACCAAAAATGTCCCGGGCAATTTTATAAAGAAGGTAAAAAGGTACGCCCAGCATCATAAAAAAGATTACTGAAAATATTACACGTTCCATTGATGATCTCCTGTCTTGTGAGAGACCAGTTATATCAGGGTGATTCAGTATTTCCGTTTAGAAAAGAGTACTAATTTGGCCCTGTTCGCTCTTAATTTGCCATCCGGGAAAAAGTCATAGGGATAGGCCTGCCAGAGTCAATAACTTCCAGTGATCTGGAGGAGACCCCGGCTCTCTGAGCCCTCATGGATGGTACGGCTTTACCCCTTGTAAACAGATTCACGTTCCGCAGGACAAACATCGACTACTGACGTCTCATATTTGCTGACGCTAATCCGACGTCTCATTGCCGTCTGCTTGTTTTCTTTAAAGGGTGTATTAGACGAATATCAAATCGGAATGGTAGGGGATGTGTGGGCACCATGCCCGGCCCTCTTTGAGCATCTGAGAGATTGGAGACCTAGCCGGGTAAGATAGCTACTTTCTTACGGGTTACCCTTCAAATCCAAAGACGAAACGGACGCTGCCGTTCTCCACGTGGAGACGCTTTACTTCTTCGACAAATTCCTGGATCACCTCTCCGGCGTTATCGGGTGGTATGGCTGACAAAATTTCTTCCGAAGTCAGCCATGAGTATGAATGTTCACCGAATAAATCATCATCTTCGGACGGTATATCATCAGGTAATCCGCGTAATGCGTGGATAAAAACTGCTGATGTGCTCGCCCTTTCACGATCTACATCAAATCCGAGCCAGGCAAAGTGGAGATATGATCGGTCCCCTTTATAATTGCTTGATAAATTAATCCATTTACCAGGCTTTTCTTCCCTTTGAAATCGCCAGCAGATATCAACGCCCATTAAGAAACTCCATTACTATCGTTCGTATGAGATAACTATCATTTCAGAATACTATGACTTCTTCCCGTATAGAACTAATCGCTCACGCCATTTAGCTACTTACTTTTTTTACGTACGCTTGCAGCGCAGTACCTTGAGAGAAGTAAGTAAGACTGGGCGAAGCCAACCGGTTCCGCCACCTCGCTCACCGGCTTTTAGGCGTAAGCACTGAAGTCAGCCTCCATGCTAACTGGCGAGCCTGCGAAAGTCAGACTCGTTGTTATAAAGCGGCATATCGTAAGCAGTGTCTGAAATGAACATTCGGATCTGCTCAAGCGTCATGCCACAATGAAAACGGGTTACGCTCACATTGGCCCGGGGGAAGTCAGCACAAAATGCATTCAAAACATTCTCATGGACAATACCAATGTTGATTAACGCAGCTGGCCCGTTGTCACGGAAAGATACGACACGGAATCCCCCATACCAGCCTGACTGGGAGAAAAATGAAAATGCACTCGTTGCCAGACCATTAGACAGGTCATAGCGCAATTTCCCGCTCAGAGACTGGCTGTCTCTGCTGTACACGCGATTAATGAAAATGCCGGGACCAACTTCTACCGGCTGCTTGTTGCTTGCTAAACACGGAAAGCCCACCAGCGAAACCTCCCTTTCTCCTAACCAGTTTACCTGATACCCGGCAGTGAGAAAGTCAGTCAGTTCTACGCCAGAAAGAGCATTAATGGCCGCAATATCGGTATCCAAAATATTTACGTTTTTCATATTCATCTCATCTATATTCTAAAGTGCGTTTTTTGTCTATCAGCCCGAGGATTGAAAATTTGAATATTTAATGTGACAGAAAAATACCTGTCACCTTTTCAAAAACTGCCTGCAATTGAATATCGAGAGAGTCCATTTTAAAATCCACCAGCTCAGCTTTATTATCGCAAACCGAATAAAAATAGGAGTCAAATGCGTCTGTATCTTCATCTTTAAAAATACGGAAGGAATTAATTTTATTATGCCCTTCAAATTCGGCATGAATACCATAGCGAACCGAGCCGTCATCGAACTGAACAACCCGTCGTACAGAATTAATCCGGACGTACTGTTTTAAGGCCCTCGCGAAATCGGCATTTAACGCCAACGCTCGTAAGATTGAATCAGCGGTTTCATTCTGCTTTTTACGATCATATTCAAACATCCCACAGCCGGTGTTACGAAAGACCGGCTGAAGAGCATTAACCAGGTTGAAGGAATCCACGTTTCTGTCGTTTCTGTACATGAGATATCTCCTGCCCCTCCGCTATACGAAGGGGCTTGATAGGGTTACTGCCAGGCTGCGATCACTTCTTCGCACTGGAAATGAGATAAGCACTGCTGGAGTAAAAGGGCCAGCACCGCTGTGTTAGGGACGCGATTGTTACACCACGCGTTGAATAGCAGCTGCCATGGACCGGCATAATACCCGGCCAGTTTCTTTTTTTGTTTATCTGTGCAGCAGCTGGAAATGGCCTGCTGATAAAGGCTTTCATTCTCGGCACCAGAGCGTTGTTGCAGTGCCTGATAAATATAGGAGTAGACAGAATCGGAGCAATTAGATGCATAGGCCAGATTGGTTTTCATAATACCTCCTGTGTTTTTGGGTATTATATAAAACTCCGACCTACTGGCTAATAACCCACACTGTAATTTCTTTTAAAAACACAATAAATTTTCAAAATTGGACCAGTGTGGATTTAAGCGAGCAGTTTAAATCTTTATGAACTAGCTTTCAAAGAGGTTGGTTTTTCGGGAAGTTTTTTGCCAGACCAGCATGTTGTTTTTTTTTCTGTAGTGCAGATTAGCTGGTACCTGCCCCTTCTTACCTCTTTGAGCAATGACTGTTTGAAATATGGTAAGCCCAGTTCAAAAACCCAGTAACGACCGTCTGCAAAAACGACTGAATTTTCAACGCCATCCGAAGCCACCAAGGATGCATCATTAAGTAGACGTTCTTCATAATGAAATGGTAATGAAAATGTCAGATATAACGCACAAAGTACAAAGATTCCTGTGAGACTAACTGCCAGTGAACCACAATAACCAGAATAAACATTTAAATTTCTTTTGATAAATTTCTCATGCAAGATTACAAGCAGACAGAATACACAAGCTACCAGCCCAAATCCTACATGCAGATAAAACTGTCTTATTTCATCATTCCAGACGATGTTGTCCCATTTCGTGCTTAAGATTGAACCCAACAAGGAGATAATAAAAGCGGCAATTTGAGAACTGATAAAGTAGGAGAAAGCTGACTTTGAAGTTATTTTTTTCATAGAAACAGGAACCTCTTTACCTCGTTCCTGATCAGAGAAAAGACACAAAACGCACCATGCGCAAAAAACTGCAAGTCCAGATGCAATAATCTCGCGTAAAAACATATTAAACGTTTCCGATAATGAATAAGTAATTACCATATCCTCTCCGTAAGTCTACATATAATTCAGACGTGACAAATAATTAAAGGCATTGCTATTCTATCATTATGCATTGCGTTTAAAATCATTTCTAATTCAGCAGAGTAGCGATACAGGCATTTCGCTATCCTAAAATCTGGTAGCTTTCCATTTCCTTGCTGAGATAAATCAAAATAATTCTATTTATTGCCTATTCGGATGCTGCAAAACCTTATAAATCCGGATGTATATCACTTAACAGTGAACCATTCGGTGACTTGCTCTCCGTGAGGTCCACCGGGTTTATCCAGTAGGGAACATTCTGCTTTTACCGTTTACTGCATACGCGAGCAGGAATTCTGTTGCAGTTCTGCATTTGCCTGCTTTTCCAGTGCTGTCATAACCCGGCGGAGCATCGCCAGAGCCTGAACAGGCGAGCTCCCAAACTGCACTTTCACTTCATCCGTATCATGATCCTGAATCAGGTCGAGGATGTTCACTTCGATCCCTGCCCCGTTTTCATCTTTTGCCGTGCACTGAATACTTACCCGGGTCACCGAATCCGTCAGGACTGGCAGTGGGTTAGTCTTGTCTACGTTGATAAAAGCCTTCTTCATTGCCCTGTTTCCCCTTGTCCTGAAAAAGTTACCGACCCGTCCGGATGGAGGGGTCGGTCAGAAAATCATGCCTGTCCCTTATTCATCTTCTCAGCATGCTTACGCAGGTACTCTTTCAGGTCAGCATGAGCATTGATGATATCGTTCATTTCATCATTGGTCAGAACAAGCGTGTAAGTATCAGTGCTGACAGATTCACCTTCTTTAAGCTTGGCTTCTTCAGCAATACGTTCAAAAATCGGGATCGCGGTGTCGGCAATGACGGTCACGGTCTTTTTGTTCAGAACGCTGGACATGGATGGTGCTTTACCTGCCGGGTTCTGTTTAGGAGCGCTGTCCTTTGGAGCCGGAGCTGGTTCCTGTACCGGTGGCGTAACCAGCGTCTCTGTATTGCTTTCATCATTCAGTTGATCCGGTACCGGGGTGTTAACGGTAGCATTACCTGCCGGTTGCTCATCACCGGAGTTTTCCGGAGTCTGCGGATCTGCCATGCGCTCTTCTACCTTGGCAGCTTTGACGAATTTCAGCGTGTTTTTCGTCGCTTTACCATAGATGGAGATCGCCTTGTTGATGTTATCTACCGCATCCTCACCGCTGTACATATACTCGTCCAGCGCAACGTACATGCTCACCTGATCGCTCACAAGCATGGTCTGTAGTTCAGAAGGCAGGTCCAGTACGCGAACCATCTGGCGAAGATGCTGCTCTGATTTACCACGTTTTTTTGCCAGTTCCGCAAAGGTCTTAGGCTCTTCTTTATCTTCAACAAGACGCTTAATTGAAAGCGCTTCAGCTACGACAGACAGCGCCAGGTTGGAGTTGCCGGTCAGGGTGAAGAGTTCTGCTTTTGAAGCGCTACCGCGAAACTCTTCGCAGCGAATACGAGTAATGCGTTCACGCCCTTCTGCTTCCAGCTGGCGGTTTGCAATAGCGATGGAACGGATACGGCAAGCCCCCTGACGCAGTACAGGTACGCCATTAACCATCTGAACAACGATAGGCGTCACGCTGAACGGGTCTTCCATGTAGGCATCGGCCAGGCTGTTCAGGTGTTCCACAACGTGAGGCATTGAATAGTAGAGCTCGCCCATACCGGCCGTGCGGGTGTTAAAGCCTTCCTGCTCTACAACAACCGAAGGGTCAATGATAAGGCCGTTACCTTTACGGGCACCGTTACCAGTGCGTTCCAGGTAACCACGAAGGCTGATTTCGTTGCTGTTGTTTTTTACTTCAGTTTCGATTGCGGACATTTTTGTTCTCTCTTTTGGTTGGTTGTTTAACTGCGCTACAACACAACAATACCAGGTTCGACATTTTTTCTAATAGGTTGCACAGAAGAAAAAGTAACTTTTCTTAAAAAAAATTCCTGAGACAATACTACTCGATCCGTCCGTTTTAAATCTTCACAACAGTGGGCCGTTTTTACGTTTAAGCAAAATAGCTGGTTCAGAAGGTGAGTCGGAGAGAAAAGTTACTTTTCCGGTTGTCTGGGCCAGTGATGAGAGAGTGGCAGGACAGGAATGGCTAAACCGGTGCGGGTCTCTTGTAAGTCGCAGGGGATTGAGGAGATATAGAGGTAAACCGGTACGTTCAGTTTTTGGATTGAGCCGGGCTTTTGGCCCGGGCTTAAGGAAGCGGAAATTTGAACGAACTGGCAGGTAATGATTTATGCCGCCGACAGCTGGCCGTCAGTGCTTTGCTGTTCTGGTTTGACAGTTGGGGGATAACCGGCAGTTAGCCGCTGGCATTCCGCATCACAGAAAGCCCTGAGGTTGCTGAAGACGGACTCCATGAAATCAGCATGAGCATACGAGTCTACAGGACGTGTCTTGTTATCTTTCATCTTGTTCTCCTCAATCATTATTAAAACCAGCGGATTTAGTTCCTGGCGCTCCATCTGCTGACCGGCTTTCCCAGAGAGCAGCGATGTGTCGGGTTCTGTTTCTCATTTTATCGTTTTCATCGGGCCCATCCGGCCGTATAAGAGACCGATTTGGCATGTTTAAGAAACGTACTGGCGACATTAAAAGCTGAGGTTGGCTTTGGAATAAAAGGATACTTTTCCCGTTTGTCAGGTCTTTCGCTACCGCTGCACGATGATTCTGTCAGGCATTCTGCGCCCTCCTTGGCTGTACATCTTGAAACAAGCGGTGGGATGTTCCCTTCCCCCTGCTCACCGCAGAATAATTGGCAAGTCCCGACGGTCGTTCCGTACGAGCCGGGTCCAAATAATGAATAAATACAACGCCACTTCAATTGTATTGACAATAGAAGTTAGGAGGATCATAGTGTCATTCATGGTGCGGCTTTCGCACCACCGCCCCGGCGGTACCGGGCAGAACTGGAGTACCTCATGAAACTTTCCCGTCAGACGACTTCTGATACTTCTGTTGATGGCCGTTCACGCGCATATGCCTGGGGCCGTGTCCATTATTTCATTATCGAACATGCACCAATGGCTGAGCTGGTCGCTATTGACGAGCTGCTGGAAAAAGCTGGCTGGAGCAATGACGGCTGTCCGAACTATGAGAAAGATGACGAGTTTGGTAATGCTGGTTACAGCTGTGGTTACTGGATCGATATTGACAGCGTGGGAAGCTTCAAGGCTGACTACAAACGTCTTAAGGGTGAGATTAGTGCGCATATCGCCTCAAAGGCGGCAGAGGTGGAGATCCGCGTACTGGACTCGATGTCCGACAAAGAATGTAAAGATGTTGCCTCGGTGGCATGTACTGTTCGCCGTGACTTACGTACGCAGTCCGAATCGCTTCATTCACTGCGTACTATCGTAACGGTTGATCATTACAATCCCTATGTGATCACCAGCCGCCCGCTGAGCATTTCCGCCTGGACACTTATCCACGACTGTCTGAAAACCGGCACCATCAATGACGTCTGTTCACGGTTGAGTTCATTAATCCTGCACTCTGAAGCCGCGATTGCCCGTTGTAAGGGAAGCTCCGACTACTCTTCGGAACACGCTCAGCTATCGTTTTTTGCTGGTAACGACTATGTCACCAGACGCACCCTTGTTGATGCAGCTCACGAAGAGGCTCTGCGAATGAACCGCCGCTTTGATGAACGTATTGCAATGAACGCGGATTCTGATGCCAGAAGGCTCCAGTGCGAATTCAACCTGAGCAACCATGTCGTACAGCGTCGGACCGTTGAATCTGCTCATATCCAGGCAATCAACGAAGACGTCACCCGTTCACAGGCGGAACCACGCTGCCCTGGAAAGCTTCTTCTGAAAATGACCAGTCATGAGGAAGTGCGGGACTCACTGAGCACCTGTTAGTCCAGCGACACCCCCTGCGGCTCTACTACCGGGCCGCAGTCTGCTCCGGCCAGATGGTGCCAGTGGCGTAATGAATTTGTTTAATAAGGCTGAGTATGATGAATAAAGAACAACTAATCGACAAACTGGAACGCGTGGTATGTGGTCAGTACTCCTACGAAATGCAGGAGCTTGCGTATTCGGCCCTCTGCTGCATTAAAGGCACCCCGGACGACTGCGCTAAGTTCCCTGTTACGCGTCCGCTGCCTGACACCTTAGTGGACGTATGGGACGAGATCGGGCAATACCTTGGCACAGGCAAAGCCATTGAAACTCGCAGTTGCGGCGTTTCGCTTCTGCTTCATGGACACTGCTACGATTCAAATCATGTGCTGTACTGGCGCAATGCTGGCGCACTTCCAGCAGCTTGCGATACGCCACTGGCTGGTGGGTCTCGCAAACTGTTCACCTGCTCAGCCTGTGGAGTGGACGGTCTGGATGAACCACCTGAAACCAGTTGCCACTGCTGCACAGAGGGGGCCCACTGGATTGAGAGCAGGCTCTTCACCTCCGGGCAGGCAGACCCTGAAGAATTTAGACCCGTGGCGGTCGTGAAAGAGTGTGCAGGCTCAACGCCGGATGATCGGCTCATCTGGAGCGTGATTGAACAGCTCAACGGCGAACTGGCGGAAGGCGATAAACTATTTAAGCAACGCTGACAGATCACGTCAGCATTTATATCAGACGAACTCCAGAATAATTTAAAGCAACCATGAACATGAAAAAGCCCAAAGCTGCATTACAGAATGCCATGAAAGAAGATGTGCCAGCTGTGACACAGATTCAGATGCGATCTACGGTTTCCAGAAAGGTTCGCTATGTAAAACAGGCAAATCGAGAGGGTCTGAAATTATCTGAGTGGATGTCGCGGCATCTCGACGCTGTCTGTGATACCGCAGATGAGATTCATAAAGGCAAACGCTCAACTCCGGTTGCGCCTGGGAAGATTCCCCCTGAGGTATACCAGGTGATATACGATCAGTGCGGCGGGTTCGTGGAGTGTGATGCTAATGCCCAGGTAATCTGGGAAGCCTGCCGTGATGCCATTCTTAACGGAGACAAAGGGTAAACGGCAGGTATCGCCTGTCATTTTTACCCTTGTGAGGAAAATCCTGATGAACCATGAGAGCCGAACTGTATACCTGAACACGGCCATTGAGGCCCTGTTGAAAGCTGAGGCGGCTCTGAACGAGCTGGCATTAGCCTATGTACTCAAACCAGGTGAAAAGGCAAGCGCATGCCATCCCCGAACCGGTACGCTTTCCACAGCTTCCCAGGTAAGAAAACTTCGCCGTGTTCTAGAAAAAAACAAGTTATGACGGCCCTTATACGCTGGCATAATGTACCGTGCTTCGCTCATCCCAGCAGTATGGGTTTTAAACTCTTCCATTTTTAAGAGTACGGGAAGAGCCTTATTATTGTCGCATACCCTACGGATGCATTGCAGTTCAAACCGCTGTTCGGTGCAATTATTGCTGTATCCGGCGGATTTGAAAATGACAGAAATAGTGATGTAAAGCTCCGCCATTAAAGAAATGCCCCGTAGTTTGGCGAATCAACTTTCTGAATTATCTCGATGAACACCATTTAAGGAAATCGAATGTGTGATTTTTGCAGGGCTGACGAAAATTACTTTCATATGGCAGAATGCGTGTATGACCAACTGGTTAAAGAGTATCCCGTAATGTGGCTGCGGGATTCAACCCGGATCGGGGCCTGCTACCTCTGTCGAGAACTGCTGTCGCCGGAGGGGATGGTCCTGGCGATGCAGAGCGCTTTCCCTGCGAAGGGATGGCGGCTGCGTATTTGGTACAATGAAACCATTGACGAAGAGATAGAACCGCAGCGTGGAGACTGTATTGAGCTGTCCTCCAGGGCGGACGCTCTGCTGTCCTTCATGTCGTTCCAGGAAAAGGTTTAGCGCTGCGGCCCCCCTCACAAAAAGGCGCTTTCCGCGACAAATCTGGTACGACCGGACAACGTTGAGTCAATTCTTGCTTCCCCGCAGAAGAATCCCTATGAAGTAAAGTAGAGGTAGGCATTACGCCCACCAGCAAACCTGATAACTGTTCTTTGCGTAACATCCTCAAACTTCTGGTGCCTTCGTAGACTGCGATGCGAATGCCCATGAGCTGAATTCACCGTATCATTTGACCGGATGCAGCGAGAACAGAAATGACAATGTTTGAACGATTTGCCAGACGGCCATAAAACTCTACTGGGTACAGAATAAGGACTGACCGCAATGGCTACGTTCTATGAGCTACCGACCAGTGAGAAGTCCATTGTTTCCGGTACGTGCCCGGACGAGCACCGGTGAAATTTTTCCCGACTGGATTACGCTAAGGCTTTTGAACGGTTTGCGTGAAGTGGGACTCTTTGGGTCTGGTTCTTGATTTATACAAAAGGCTATATGCCACAAGACGGGAGGAAAAAAGGGTTTCCCCGACTGGAGAAACCCTTTCAAAAGGTGCCGATGGCATACTAATCCACACCCCGAAAAGAGGGGGTTGCCCCCCTCTTTGTCAGCTACTTACCGGATTCGTAGGCCAGGATAGCAGATACCTCCCTTGTTCCGTCTTTCATCCGCAACTCGCAAAGCGAGTTTCGTGTGAGCCAGGTGAATATCAACAGCGTTAAACAAACTATTAATATGCACAAAACAATGGGTTGGTTCGGCATTTTCATGGCCTTCTTCTCCTGTCAACGCAAAGCAGAAGTGTCACCATCGGTGCGAAACAGAGATGTCATGCTTTGGTTCAGAGAATGCGTTTGACCGCCTCGCTATATACTTCCGAGCGTTCTCTTTTCCCAACAGAAATCACGAAAACGACAACTTTCTCGTCTATAACCTGGTATACAAGGCGATAGCCTGAAGACCGGAGCTTAATCTTGTAACAATCAGGCATACCACGGAGCTTGTTTGCTTCAATCCGGGGTGACTCAAGTACTTCAACCAGCTTCTTTTTCAACTGTTCACGTACCGTCGAGCCCAGCTTTCGCCATTCCTTTAGTGCCCGCTCGTCAAAATCCAGAAAATACGCCATCAGAGTTCATCCAGCGTCACACGTACTGGCTTAGGATTACGAAGTCGTTCTTTCACTATCTCCACAAGTTCAGCATCTTCATCACTCAGGAGTGTCTGTTTGAACGGCAAGCGTTCATTGTCAGCGATATACTCGAGCATGAGACGAAGCGCTTCAGAAGGAGTTACGCCCATTTTTTCAAGCGCGGCGTAAGAACGCGCTTTAAGTTCATCGTCAATACGTAGGTTAATGCTACCCATGTCTTACACCCCTTGTAATTACAAATGTCATTACAAGTATCGCACTACAACATGCTTAGGGCAAGTCACGAAGTAAGTCAGAAAGTAGTCGTAAGAACGGTGATCACTGTCCGCTTTGTGCCAGAAGCGGACTTTTTAAAAATATTGCGTGCCCAACAATTGGGCGCAGGTCACATCAAGTACCCTCAGAATTATAGAGAATACCTGAAATTTTTGTAGAGCGAGGTTTGTTACCCTGCCCGACCAGCGACATGTGGTTAGTTTAGTGATCAGAAATGTCGAGCGTTTGGTCGTTCATTGACGCGGGATCTTCCAACGGTTCCACATGAGTGGTGATATGGATAAAAGGCAGTGCGGTGCGGATATCATTCTCTATACGCTCGGCCCAGTCGTGCCCATATTGAACAGTCCATCGCCCAGGAACTAGGATGTGCATTGTCATAAACGCCCGCCCGCCAGCCTGGCGTGTACGTAGTGCATGGAAATCAAGCCCCTGTTCACGATATCCTGCCAGCAGTGACTCGATTTTTTTGAGTTCTTCCGTGGGTAGCGATACGTCCATCAGACCTGCAGCTGAACGACTCATAAGCTGATAACCAGTCCAAACGATGTTGGCTGCGACCAGCAATGCAACGATCGGATCGACCCAAAACCAGCCGGTCAGATAAACCAGTCCGACACCAAAAATGACACCGACCGACGTCCAGACATCGGTCAGCAGGTGATGAGCATCTGCCTCAAGAGTGATAGAGTTGTGCTGCCTGCCAGCCCTTAACAAAATGCGAGCCGTCACAAAATTAAGGATTGATGCGACTGTTGAAACCAGTAATCCGAGACCAATCTCCTCAAGCGGCTGTGGAGTTAACATCCGCTCAACTGCGGTATAGGCGATACTGGCTGCCGCCAATAGGATCAGAAATCCTTCGAAAGCACTCGAGAAATATTCGGCTTTGCCGTGCCCATATGCATGGTTCTCATCGGCCGGAAGCGCAGCCAAGGTCAGCATCCAGAGCGCCATTAGGGCTCCTGCGAGGTTAACTACGGATTCGATGGCATCAGATAGCAGACCGACCGAACCGGTCATTTTCCACGCCACACCTTTGAGTCCGATAGTGGCAATAGCCGTGGCAATGGAAAGCCAAGCGTAGTGCGTCAGCGGACGAGGTAACCCTTTTGTTTTAGTCATTATTAACTTCCTAAAATAGGACGACTAACTCACATTTCTATCCATGATAGATAATTAAACAATCATTTCGCCATGAATATTTTTTCGTTTTTATTAAATTTAATTAAAAAGTCTCTGCAAGTGCTGTTTCATCTTCTAGTAAACTAAATTTTATTTTTAGGGTTTTCTTCAACTTGAAGTAATATTATCTCACAACAGATTAGTCACTTAGGTTAACTGAGCGGCTTTTATATTTTTCAATTAAAATATGCAAAACTCCCATTGCACCATGTGCATAAAAATAGACCTCAATGAAAGTAGTAAAGAACTTATGCCAGTGGATTACTGTTTCAGCCAGATTTGACTGCATGGTATTCAACAAGAACCATAGGCCACCTGAAAGTGCTACAATTAGCAATGCTAGAACTCCAAATCCTTGGATTGTACTGGCAATACCTCCCGAATGTGCATCGGGCAGTCGGAAACTAGTCAACGTTTTTATATCTTGCTTAATACCACTAAAGTCAAGCCCTACCCATGAAAAATAATAAGTAAAACCTCTTTGAGTAAGCATCCAACTTAACATAATAAAACCACAAATAATCAGTCCTAACCCTGAAATAATGTGCATCCAGGTTATAACTCCTTCAAGACTATGTTCACCAATTGCTTCGGTCTCTGTCAGATTAGAGTTAATAATTTGTGATAATATTAGAAATGCCACAATGATGTGAAGAATACGAAAAAAAGGAGCGTAATCATGGGGTAATAGATTCCAGAGTCGCAATTTCATTAATGAGTCCTTAGTAAATTTATCGATGATCTTAATCATACAAAAGAATTATTAGGATAACCTTAATTCTTAAAATTGCAGCAGGCATTAGTTCACCTCTGATATGGCCACTTGCGAAATGGGAATGGTAACTGTTATTACTATGTGTTTACTTGCTGTTCTTGTTACGCAGCCCCTTAAACACATTACTTTCAAATATGATTTCCTGCTGGGTTTAAATATGTGTCTTTCTATAGTGCGGCAACCTATTTTTACACCAACTCATGAATTAAATAAGAATCATAAATTAAATGAGAGGTTTAATTCTCTTGCTTAACGCGATGATATTAAATGGAAATTTTAATTTTTGTAATTTATTAAACAGTTAGAATGAGACATGGTAAATACGATCTTCCTTTAGATAATTCTGATAGCACTTTTTCTACTGGGCAGTCTGCAATGTCCGCTTCACGCCCTGAGACATTCGACAAGCTTTTTATGGCTTCAGTAAGGGCGAGTGTCTCGCTTCGAGAGCCAGCAAATATTTCGCTTCGTCATAACAGGTTCTGGCCTTCCAGCAGCGGTAAATGATCCTTATCCATTTGAACGCCAGTGCCCGGATCGCAGACTGATGAGATTTGCCCTTTTCTCTAAGGCCCTGATAATACAGTTTGGCCCAGTATGATGAATTAACCGTCTTGGCAGCCCATTCAACAAAGGTCTGCCTGACGAACTTGGCACATTGCCATCGCCAGTGAACCCATGATTTTTGGCCGCTTCGTTCGGTCACCGGTGCTATACCTGCGTAGTTTTGAATTTCTTCAGCGCTGTTAAACCGGTCACGATTATCACCAAGTGCAGCAAGCATCCGTGGGCCCATGCACGGTCCCATGCCCGGAAGTGATTTGAACAGCCCCGCATCTGGCAATGTGTCAAACAGCGTTTCGATTCGTTCGTCATAGGTTTTGATGATTTCACTCACGACTTTAATTTGTGTCGCCAGTGCTGCTGCCATCAAAGCATTAGCCTCTATAACACTCGGGTCTGTAGTCAATGGGATCGCATTATCAATACTCGCAACACGTTGCTCGGTAAGGGCCATAGCGCGACCACCTTTGGCATTCAGAAAGTTGCGGATCGTGTCGCGTCTGGCTCGTTTCAGTTGTTGCAGACTGGGCCACCGGATAATCAGCTCACACAACAGTAAGCTACCCCGATGTGAGAACCACTCCAGTGGCTGAGGATAATACTGTTTAAGCGTGTTGATTATCCGGTTCACAAAGCGTCGTTTATCTTCAACCAACTGACGACGTTGCTCAACCAGTTGCTGAAGTAAGCGAATATCCGCATTGTCGGGTTCAATAGCTTTTATCTTCTGGGGGTAACGCAGCATTAACTCTAATGCCAGCTCGGCATCCTGCGGATCATCTTTAGCGCCGCTGGGCGAGAAGGCTTGCCGATAACGAGCCAGGGACAATGCGTGGACGGGGAAAACGGTGATAAAGGGGTATTTTTGAAGAGCATATACCACGGGGCCCTTCTTCAGTTCGAGAGCTATTGCGATTCTACCTTTTACTTTCTGGTGTAACTCAGTAAGCCAGGCATCAAGCGCTTCTGCTGTATGTTCAATCACATCGAATACGCGTTCACCGTTTTTAAACTGAACACAGACATCGTGTTTTTTATCAGCCCAGTCCAGACCAACGTGCGCAGCAAATTGATTAGTCACAGTCATCACCAACTCCTTTTTATCGGGGATTGGTATGCATTCCACGCTCTTCGAAAGAAATATAGCCAGCAGTTTATCTGCATGCCCTGAGTATTCGTTAGCGAACGTGGAGCACCTACTGGCTCGAAAGAAAAGCGGCGATCATCACATGATTCTCGCTCAATATTCGTAACCAGTAAGCGCATACCCTGAATCACTTCAAAGTGTAATTCTCAGGGTACGAATGACTATATCTCGCTCTTAGCGGACATTAGCATAGGCTATTTACCATAACGCCGCATTACGCGTACCGCTCAGACGGCCTGAGCGCGTTTCTGACGTGTCCCCGTTAAAAACAGTAACAAACCACCCGAAAATGCACGCCAGAAACGCTACGTAAGAATCTATCCTATGACTGGATATGCACTCAACTGAATAACGCCTGGTTTCAGTCCATTTTATCGGGATCAGCCTTCTTTCTGGGTAATTTAGGGGGCTTCACTTGCTGATTACTTTGCGTGCGGCGCGTGAGCCAAGGATGGTCAGCTTTAGGTTTTACGTAGAATTTTGAGCGTAAATCAAAACGGGCATTATCCACACGTTCATGGACACTTTTTTCATCATCCAGTGGTATAGGCTCCGGGCCATCAACATATTTTTCCCATCCCAACGCTTTCCCATCATACAGAACCTTAATTTCACCGTTAAAGCTTTCGCATACCGTGACAACCGAATGCCGAAGTCGATATCCCCGGCCTTCACTGCGAATCTGAAACGCACTGCTTTTGTACTGGAAAGTGAGATTTTTGGAGAGAACGCGCTTCGCCTGGAGGCTGAAGATATAACCCAGTTCCTCTTCAGAATGGTGTACATCAAGATGGGCGTTATCAGCAATACGAGGCGGCGTAGCAAACCGGTTGTTATAGGCTTCAATAAAGGTCGGCAACCATGCGTTTGCTGTTTCAATATCACTGATACCCTGAAGCCGCATTTCTTTGACCAGCCTGTCCTGCAGTGTCTGATTGGCACGCTCTACCCGCCCTTTTGCCTGCGGGCTGTTGGCATGGATTGGCTCGATGCCCAGTGTCTTTATCGCACGTGTGAACTGAGTCAACTCTCCTTCCCGCTCCGGGTTATTTACTCTGAATATACTGTGTCTGTCAGAATAGAGAGCCAGTGGTACGCCATGATCATTAAGGTAACCCCGGAGGGTTTCCATGTAAGCCCGGGTTGTTTCTGCAGGAGCGAATCGTAGCGCCATCAGAGCGCTGGTAGCATCATCGATAAAGACTATCAGTGTGCATTTGGGGCCCCGACCTTCAAACCAGTCATGAGGCGAGCCATCAATCTGGATGAGTTCACCGTAGGATGGGCGCCGCATCCGGCGCTGATAAATTCGGGCAAACTTACGACGACGTTCGCGCCATATGCCCTCCTCTACCATCCACTTCCTGAGAGTTTCAATGGATAAACACAAGCCGTGTATCTCGCGCAATTTTTCGCACGCAAGCGTAGGTCCAAAATCAGCGTAGCGGCCTTTGAGGAGTGAAATTACTGTTGCTCTGAATTCGGTAGAAAAGGAATTATTGGGACGCTTTCCACGTCGGCGGGAAACTAGACCAGAAGGCCCTTCATTTCTATACCGTTGCACCAGACGTTTAACCTGCCGAATAGAAATGCCAATGCGTGCCGCAGCTTGTTCCTGAGTAATATGGCGATTAAGTGACTCCTGAATAATGTGAAGTCGGTCGAGTTCCTTATGACTCATCGTAACAGTCTCTTTGATCATGAAAAATCCCCCAGAGAATTGTCTGGGGACATTTTAGAATGGTTCAAAGGGGACATTACAGCTTGGTGTTAACAATGGCCTTCTTCTCCTTGCATTTAAGCAGGCAAGAGGCTACTCTGAATGTGACTAGCATACAGGGGCCTCGGGTTAATTGAAAAATTACTCGGGGCTTTCTGCTTTTACCACAGTCAAACAGTGTTACCGCTGGCTGGGGCAAAAGCCTCCAGCACCAGCGTTATTATACCACCCTGCCCTGATCAGCCAAACACCCCGCCTACATAAATTACTGATTTTTCATTTATTTGACATGATTCACTTCCGGTTGTCGGCGAAAGTCATTTTATACTAAAGAAAAGGGTAACGGGCAGCTGCTGGGTCGGAACATACAGTGCAGTTCCTGCCCGTTTAATTTCCGGATGCAATGGTAGGATCAGGAGGCACTGCTTCCGTTGATTAGGGAAATCTTATGTGCCTGAATACGGCTGTATTCGAGATGGGATGCAATATTACAGATGCGCTCCAGTCGATCATGCAGCCTCGTGTAGGTCAGTCGATGAATACCGGACATTTCATCAAGTAGCCAGCGCTTGATGTAAGGGTTACAGGAAAGCCGGGCAAGATCGTCGTCATCCACTTCGTCAAAGAACCAGTACTGCTCCATCGGGACTACCTGAAATATCCACGGCCGGGGATAGTCCCCTGTGACAACCAAAAACCATGCAAGAAAGCATAGACACAGCTCAACGACCATAAGCATCGAAAATTGCGAATAACTTAGACCGGGCACATAGGGTGAACTATCCGCAACATACCCCCTGAGCAATTCCGCCACAAGGTAGCCCAATAGCGTCAAGGCCAGCATCAGGGTCAGGATTAATCCCCCATTAAACGCTACCGAAGCCTTTTGAACCCGATCAGGTGCTGTCCGGCTGCGATAGTTGGTCACTACTCTTTCTACAAGTGCCCTTATGGCAGCCTGTTCTTTACTGACATCAGCTCCGGAAAAACCGGACGGGCTTTTATTTAATTCAGTCATACCCCACTCCTGTTATGTGCTCTACTTAACAAACACGTAGATCATACAGAGCTCACGGACGCACTCCTGCCAGATAAAGGAGGGAATTTGGCTGTAAGACGGTTAGCCAACAGTTCAGGTTATGCGTGGGATCCGCCCAGTCAGAAAGGATTCCGTTAATAACAGGCAAGGTTAAAGGCAGATGGACGGTGAAATTGTGGGTGCTAAAAGGGGGTATTACTCTTTTTCCTGCATAGCGGTTTTTTCAGCCCGGGTGGCCAGACGAACATTTCCGAAAGGCTCACGGACAAGCAGTGGCTTCTCCTTCTTCCAGCCCCTGATAGCCGTTTCTCCAAACCGACGTGGTGCATTGCCGTTCCAGCGAGCAATCACATGGTTATCATGAATTTCAATAATGACAACGGGGTGGACAATGACCGTTGAAATGGTGGTATTTCCCATTTTGGTACGGGTTACAGACCAAACCTGCATCCCGGATTCCAGCTGGCTGATTTTCATATTATATCCTTAAGCCATCACGAACTGCGCCACAAACAATTAATGTGGCGCAATTTACCATAAACAATAAACATCAGATACCCGTGAAAAGATTTCCCTTTATTTTAAAATTCTTCTGGAGAAAAAATGATATTTCCAGAAGAGGTCAGCGAAATTCAGAAACGGCCATCACAATGGTGCTGCGCTGACGCTGGCGTTCTGCCTTGCGCTGCCTGCGGCGATAGATCTGTTTTGCGCTGACGTAAGGGCAGTCCTCACGGGTATACCAGCAGCAGCCGCAAGGTTCGGGCCGGGGTTTTCCGGCAAGTCCAAATGGTTTCATCAAGTCACCTTTTTAATGTTTTTAATGGAAAGATACTTACCTAACCCATTGTTTTATAGGAAATAACGTTGTTGCATAAACAGATACAGATAACCCTCAGGAGAAAACATGCAAAGGTTATCAGTGATAACCGCGTCCAGATACCGAGTGTCAGTCTGTAAACGTTTTATCACCAGAAAATGTGCTGCCGCAGCCTTAATGCCAGAACTACCGTTTACAACATTATGTATACCCGCTTTGAATAACGAACGAGCATGAATTACCTTTTCCCGGGCCGCTTCGATCTCAGCATTAATAACGCATTGCCGCGCCTGGATGACTGCCTCTCCGGTTAAATCGCGGAAATTCATTAGAGATGTGATCATGATTGACTCTCCAGATTATGTGGAATCATTATAACAACTGGCACCACGCCACAAATAACCTGAGATAAATTCTTTGAAATATTCCTATATATAAGGAATTACAGTCGGAAAAGAAACAATGAAATAGCGCCGACCGCTTAAAATCGATAAATTAAAATGGACGGCACTGGAATGAAAAACTGAAAGTAGTAAGACCGTAATTATCCTTCACGGATGTAAGCTTTAAAAGAGGAGTACTGGCAAAGCTTTGCCAAGTACTTCGGCGGTTGTGTCTACGATTTTACGGATGTCATCGATCTGCGAAGGCTTATTCAACACCACCGTAAAAAGCTCTCCTTCGTTATCAGCCTGCTCGCAGTTTCCGTATCGGCTCCCGTCGTACAGCTGCACAATACGTGACATAGAAGACTTTGTTTGTTTCATGGCTTTGCACCTGCTTTTAGGCAGTTTGGTTACTGGTTATCAGAAGCTGGTTTCATGCGCTTCCGGCTGGGACACGAACTGGTATTTGACGCCGCCAGGCACACCTACTGCTTCGGCAATAGAGTCGCAAAGCCGCGATAAATCATTTAGTGTCATCGGATATTCAATATCTACTGAATATAAAGCACCTGCATTTTCAGCATCTTCGATGTTTTTATACTGGGCACTAAATATAGCAATGGTCTGAATTTCGTGGTTATGCATGAACCGGTCCTTATTAAATTATAAAAGCCACCCGAGAGTGGCCTGAGTGGAAACTTAAATCTGTGAAGTATATTTGAGAGATTTTTTGCGATCCAGATGCCGGGCAACAATGGTTCCGATAACAAGTAGCGTGATGACCGCACTGAAGAAGGTGCTGTCAGGGACGCCCTGGAAAAAATCACTGAAACTGTAAACAATAAAAATCAATGCGCAAAAATAGAAAACGATACGAACATAAGGGGTAAAAAACATTTTCATCGGTTGCCTTCCATTCAGGGAGAATTCTCAGTAATTACATCACACCTGAAGAGAAACTATTTTCGTATAAATGAGCATTTTCGACATATCAGAGGGGGGTTTTACTCATAAATGAGGTAGTAAGGGTCACACTTGAGATGAAAGTTACTTTCCTGGCTGCGAACGAACTATCTCAAATGTTAGAGGTGTGCGTTCGCCTTAAGAGCTTCATGCCCTGAGGAGCTCAACTTGAGCCGATAGTATAAACCTGGCTCCAGATGCCTTACTGGCTGGCATAACTCCACGAGGCCCAGCCGGAACAGGACCGGAGAGCTCCTGCACGTCACATCATCAGGATTCCCCATAAACGTACGCCGTTCTCTGGCCCGTCTGAAATTGCCAGAGATATCATAGATCGTGCCGGATGCCATCCGTCTTAACACGTAAATCTGCGCCCTTGTAAGCTTCTGGGCGGAACTGCTTAAACCTGACATACCTTCCCGGCCTTATATAAAACAATCCGCCAGCAGCTCGACTGGCGGACAATGTTTGACTGGAAACAGCAAGGACATACTATTTGCTGACAAGTTTGATATTGGTTTCACTCATTCGAAGTCGAAACTCCTGAAAACCCTGCTCTACCGCTAACTCCAGCCACTCAACGGGAATGGTATAGCTACAATCAGACCCACCCAAAGCGGCATCACAAGCGTAATCCCAGTCCTCATCCAGTTTTGGATTCATCCCCTGGGCGTAAGCCACAGTATCGCGGGATGCGGGAGAGCCCTCAAGCTCAGCATTAGTGATCAGGTATACACCATGACTGTGCGCGAGAAGCACTTTTGGCACCAGATGTGTGCTGGCAATTTTTGAGGATGAGGGAAAGAAAACCCTACCAGCTTTACGCGCCTCTTCTTCAGTCTGTCCCTCAGCGTTAAGGAGGGCTCCCCCCGGATAGCATGCCGGGTCATAGATCTGATCTGGGGTGACCGAAAACGTTTTTGCGGTGCGAATTTCTTCGATCAGTTTATTGATATCTGCCATTTCAAATACGAGAGTGGTCACAGGCTTACTCTCCCTCTTCAGTGGACAACATCAGATACTTTGTTGCCAGCAGAAGCTCTCCCACATCCTTGAGGGACAATTCAGCTTTGCCTTCTACGGCAAGCTGCAAGCGCTGTCGAATTGCATGAACAGAATCTGAAGATAAAGATGCCATTTTGCGCAAAACGGCATTAGCCTTTTCTACAGCAGGATACAGAATTTCTGAGTTGGTATTATCTTCGTCATTATCAAAGATAATTTCAGAATCCATATTGATGTTATCTTCAAGCCAGCTTGAAAGCACTTCAAGTAATGACATCACCTTTTCAATTTGCATATCGCCTCCTCTGTTAACATGAAACAAATATAACAAAGTGGCTTACCCGGCTAATAACCTGAGCAGAAAGTTTTCGAACTTAGTTTGAAAACAAGTTTTCTGCTCAGGTTAATGTTAAAGTCGCTGGGTAAAAGATAAAAGGCACTGAAGATGATTTAAGCATCAAACAGACTAAATAGGATTCCGTCTTTTATAACGCTTTTAAAATAGAATGAATGAAATATAAATTTTGCGTTTAAGAATGAACGCTGTAGAGGATGATTTATCCTGTGATATGCAGTTTGTGGCCTTTAAAAAGGCTTTATTATGGACTTGAATTGCAAAGAGAGCACCGACATTTTTCTGGGGGCTCCCGCAGAGAAAAAGCTGTGAGGTTATGAAGACGTATAGGAGGTATTCGGCGAAATACTGTATGGCCACAGGAGAGCTTCAGCACCCATATCCTGCCGCCTCGCTCGCCTGTGGTGATTTCAATATGTTCTACGTCATACCACGTAGTTGTATTTCTCACTTTGTTTATGCTTCCTGACACCGCGTGAACGCAATCTTCGTCTGGATGCGTTCATAGATGGAAAACTGCCTTTCAATGGAATCGGCATTAGACAGTAATTCATGAAGCTCAGCAGAATCTGTATCAGGAACGATAGCGACAGAAACTCCATATTTACGCCCAGTTCTGATCAGGTGCGCAAGTTTTTCCTTCTCTGATTCTGTGAGCATTGCCAGATCCCTTCCGGATACCTGCTCGATAAATGGACCAAGGTTTTTCGGAAAAAAGGGTTCGGCATCAGAATTATGTACCGGGAGCGTTTGCGGCTTATCGAAGCTATTGGACATGAAAAGAACCTTTATAGTTAGAGAGGTGGAGACTGAATGCGTAGCCCATTAAAATTAGTAGTGCCACACTCGAATGCTAATCATACTTTATGATGGCTATGGTAGGAATGGCCGTCAACTTAAACCGCCAGAAGCGAGCCATTCACCGTTAAAGTAACTTTCCCGTATGATGTTCTTTTTATGGAATGAGTTGTTCACACTCCTCTTTAAGAGCCGCCCTGGAACGAGATCGACAGACTTTGCTTAATGAAGAGCGTAATTGATGTTCATCAACCCCATCAGCGACAAACTGACCAATTTTCTTTTCAAGACGCTGCATTGCCTCATAAAGCTTGGCATCAGTATTATTTTTAAGAAACCTCAGTATATAATCAGCAATAATTTGAACAGGAGTAAAGTTACACATCATGTATCCTTAATAAGTTGTGTAAAAATAAAACCATAAAAAACATAATCAGAAGTAGATTATTATACTTGAGTAAGCTTTTCAGCTAACAAGCTGGAGAAGCAGATTCCGGTAAATTACTACATATTTGATAAAAGTTACTGAATAAAAAAGCCCAGCGTACCGGGCTTTCATTCAATTTGATTCTAAGAATCTGACTCGCCGCCTGATTTTTATACCAAGAAGAGCGAACAAAACGCCAACGAATGCGACGGGACTACCTACTTTAAGACAATTAACCGACGCTTTTGAAAAGGTATGTGATTTAGACATACGTTTTTGCTCATAACGAATCGCAAGTGGTGAGACGGATTTATCTAAAGCTGTCTTTTCCAATGCATAACGAACTTTCACGGGAATATTTGACTGTAATACACCAGACATATACGCCCTAACAACATTCTGTGTTAACTTCACATCTGGCTTGCCGAGTTTTATATGTAGTTGCGCCTTTAAATAGTTTACAGATACCTCTTCGCCTGAGGGCCAATTACTATCATTTAAATATGCGACAAGTTTATCGTATTTTTCATGTTTTACATATTTCTTGATAACCTTTACAGTCGAAGCTGAAGTGGCATCAGTCTCTTCCGAACCTAAAGCAGATGTAAAAACTGACAAGCCGATAAGAAAAGCGCCAGCAATTAGAAGCATCGGGAATATCTCACCTATTTCCTCCCCCTTTAAAATTTTAAAGGCAGTTGAAGAAACTACTAATAGCCCCATAATCCCTAATAGCAACTTAGAATATGTAGTTAGGAAGCCTCCAAATGCATCGCCAAAATCCGAAACCACTAACTTATCTTCACCTTCAGATGAATTGAAGAATGACAAGGGCACATCAATATCAAAGTCCAGAACTGAAGGTGAGAGGTGTAATGACAGCAACCACAAGCAAAGACCAAAAATCATTATCAGCAGGCCCGCACCAAATATCGCGAAACCTGAATTTCTAATCTTTATAGACCGGTGAAAAAGAAATGACAGTTCACGGGAAAAATCGTCACTACTCTTAAGGTTACGCACCATGATCTACCCCTTTTTGTGTCAGTCGGGTGCGCAAATTCTCACGCATGGCAAGAACCTGTTTTTCTGTTTCCCTGAGCTTAATAGCCCCTTCTCTCTGGATTTTAACAACATCGCCAACCGTCTGGATAAGCGTATCCTGCACCTCTTTAAGGGTGCTTATATCAATAACCAGCCGTTGGTTTGCTTTCATAGTTTCTACTGCATTGCGATGCAGTAATTTTGCATTACTACGGAGTAACTCATTGTGGCACTGTTGCAAATAGTCGGTGGTGATAAACTTATCATCCCCTTTTGCTGATGGAGCTGCACATGAACCCATTCAAAGGCC
>NZ_JBMKJK010000025.1:0-50469 GCF_049236925.1 Enterobacter cloacae complex sp. SYL003
TTAAATTTATGCGTGCCTTGGGCACCTCATTCTGAAATGAATCGGCCATAGCAGTCCCTTTCTTTGCAAGAAATACGAGTTAATTGAGTGACGGGTCTTTACAAAACCATATTAGAGCAAAAGCCCATTCATGATCAACTTTTCAGATCAAAGATCTGCATATTGATTTTTCTTAAGAATTTTCTACTGATAAGGGTGAAAAAGAACGCCACTCAGCACCAGCCTAAACGTCCTCACGACCCTTTTGTGAGTCTCACAGAAAGTTGTTTTAAAAGCTGGAAATCAGATTATTTTGTTACTTTATAGAAGGCATGGAATAGTACAATTCTGGACTATTCCATCACTCGCTGTTATAAAAACAAGAATAATATTGGCTCGCCATATATTCAAAAATCCATCTCTTGTTAAAATCCCCGGCCTACATATTATCGATAAGCCTGGAACCAAAACAATCTTTCCTTTCACCATATCAGGCAGAATTATATCTACTCAACCAGGCGATAACAGCATATAACTTTCCTCTAAGTTCAGGAGGGGGTACGCCATGCCCTCTTCAAAACGTCTTAATTTCTCCCTTAATTAAACGGCTTAACCTTTCTCCTGCTACGCTTGTTGTATGGTTCAGAAACGCAGGAACGCTTTCGATGAAAAAAATCGCCATTATCGGCTCAGGCCCAACAGGGATTTACACCTTTTACTCACTTCTTAACAACGCAGCACCGCTGTCGGTCACCGTGTTCGAAAAAGCAGACCAACCCGGCGTAGGGATGCCCTACAGCGACGAGGATAACTCCCGGCTAATGCTGGCGAATATCGCCAGTATCGAAATCCCGCCCATTTTTATCACCTACCTCGACTGGCTCAAACAGCAGAGTGAAGCCCATCTTGCCCGCTATAACGTCGACAAAGACAGACTGAATGAACGGCAGTTTCTGCCGCGTATTCTGCTGGGTGAATATTTCCACGACCGCTTTCTCGCCGTCGTTGCCGAGGCGAAAAAGGCTGGGTTTCATATCGAGGTTCATCCCAACGCAGAAGTCACAGATATTAAGGCTGATGCAGACGGCGTGGCCCTGTCAGTGAACGATGCCCCTTTCTCAAGGCGGTTTGATCTTGCAGTGGTCGCCACCGGTCACGTCTGGCCTGATGAAGATGAATCCACCCGCGACTATTTCCCAAGCCCATGGTCGGGGCTGATGGACGCGGATATCCGAGCCTGTGAGGTGGGGATTATGGGTACCTCCCTCAGCGGACTGGACGCTGCTATGGCGGTAGTAATGCAGCATGGTCGCTTTAGCGGGGAGCAGTTCGTTGTCAATAAAGGTAGTGAGGGGCTAAACATCACGCTGATGTCCCGCTCGGGCGTTCTTCCGGAGGCCGACTTTTACTGCCCTATCCCTTATGAACCGCTGTCGGTGTTAACGGAGTCTGTGGCAGAAAGCGAAATTGCCAAAGGCCCTGACGGGCTGCTTGACCGCATCTTTGCGCTGATGGTGAAAGAGCTTGAGCTGGCCGATCCGCGCTGGTGCCAGGCGATAGCGATCGGCACGCTGAATGCTGACACGCTTCGTGATGTCTGGTTTGAGGATCGTAAAAAGCATGGTCCTTTCACCTGGGCCGAAGCGAATCTGAAAGAAGTGGAGCGCAACAAGTGCGAGAAACGCACCGTTGCCTGGCGCTATACCGTGCTTCGTCTGCATGAAGTAGTTCAGGCCATTGTCCCTTCACTCAATGAACGTGACAGAGAACGGTTTAAATCCGGGCTGGAGCGTGTGTTTATTGATAACTATGCCGCCATTCCACCGCAGTCTATCCGCCGGTTACTGGCACTGCGCGAGGCAGGGATCATTAGCGTAGTCGCACTCGGTGATGATTACGACCTGGATATCGGCAGCGATCAGACCGTCATCACCACGAAAGAAAAGCGTTATCGCTTCGACGTCTTTATCGATGCCCGCGGGCAGAAACCGCTCAGAAATAAGGATATTCCCTTCCCGACACTGCGCAAACAGCTTGAGGAAACGGGGGATGAAATACCGGACGTGGGGGAAGACTACACGTTGCTGTCACCTGCGTCTCTGCGCGGACGTATCGCTTTTGGGGCGATCCCCTGGCTGATGCACGATCATCCGTTTGTTCAGGGGTTGTCTGAGTGCGCTGAAATTGGTAAAGCGATGGCGAAAGCGGCGGGGAATCCTGCATCTGGCGTGCGACGGAAGTTACCTTACACGGAGTTTTAACAGGGCTTCCCTGCCCTGCGGTGTCGGATTACTCGAAGAAGACTTCCGGGTTTTCCGACAACGACACGAAGGATTTAGTGTTCTTGTCCAGGGCAAGGATTTTGCCGCTTTCGATGTCATATACCCAGCCGTGCAGGCGAATGGCGTTGTTGCGCAGGCCTACCGCCACCGACGGATGGGTCTTGATGTTGCTCAGCTGAGCAAAGACGTTCTCCTGCACCATCGCATTCACTTTATCGATTGGCTGATCCCAGGTTTTCTTCTCAACCACCGCTTTTGCCGCATCAGAATAGCGCAGCCAGTGGGAAACGGCTGGCATCGGCTCCAGATCGGCGTTGTCAGCAATCGCCTTCATCGCGCCGCAGTTGGAGTGGCCGCAAATAACAATATCGGTCACGCCAAGGGCCACTACCGCGTATTCGATGGTTGCAGAGACACCGCCAGGCTCCGGCCCGAACGGTGGCACAATGTTGCCCGCGTTTCGAATGACAAAGAGCTGTCCTGGCTCCTGCTGCGTGACCAGTTCCGGAACCAGACGGCTGTCGGAGCAGGAGATAAACAGCGCTTTGGGATTCTGACTGGACGCTAAACTACGAAAAAGCTCTTTACGTTGCGGGAAAATCTCTTTTTGAAAGCTGAGAAAACCTTCAATGATATGTTGCATAGCCATTTCTCTTTTATCTGTTTTAGTTTAGGTATGATCGCGATCACACTCGTAAAATTTAACCACCGTGCCTTAGCGGAGACAAGCAATATATTTCTGGCCCGACCGCTGCACAATCTCATCTGCGTTCGCCGGGATGTTTTGCCCTTCAAAGGCCCCGTACAGTCGCTGGTACGTTTTCCCGGTCAGTCGACCGATCACCGCCTCAACGGTGCGGGCAGGCAGCGGCAGCATATTCGGATAACTCCACATAAACGACACGGCGTCCTTACCAGGCGTAACCTGCAAAATATCACCGGCCAGCAGCACGCCGTCGCCTGACTGCCAGTGCAGCACCGTGCCGCCTGCAAAATGCCCGCCCAGACGCAGCAGCGTCACCGACGGCATAATCTCCAGGGCGTCCTCCTCCCAGAAGCGTATCGCCGGACTGTCACGCATCACCCACTGCCGATCGCTGGCGTGCAGATAGATCGGCGCGTTAAACGCGGCGGCCCACTCCTGCATGGTGGTGTAGTAATGTGGGTGCGAAATCGCGATCGCGCTGATGCCCCCGAGCGCGTCAACTAACGCTCTGGTCGCCGGATCGAGGTTGGCGATGCAGTCCCACAGAACATTGCCCTGCGGCGTACTCAGCAGAAGCGCCCGCTGGTTGATGGCAAAAGCGGGAACGGTTTTGATGCTGAACAGCTGCGGCTCCAGCTGTTGCCATTTGTTGGTGTGCGTGGTCGTAAGGCTGTCGAAGTCCGTCCATGCCTGGCCCGTCACCGGGACATACTGGCGCTCATCGTCGCAAATCGGGCAGTTTTTGGGCTGTTTATCGTAAGCGGTACCGCAGGTTTTACAGAGTGTAATCATCGGCTTTCCTCAGCAATAAAGCACTGAGTATGGCAGGGATTAACCATATGTGCTGAGGGGTGCCTGGCCCGCTTTTTTTGACTTATACTGTGCCAGTATCAAAAACTGAATAACGCAGGTGGCACATGGAAATTGATCTCGATAACTTAGTCTTTAACGGGCTGGATGAAGCAGAAGAGCGCAACGCGGAACGTCTCGACGATGCGGATAAAAAAGCCCAGGCGATTGTCGCCAATGACGACTGCGGCGATGCCTGCAAGATCTGACGAGAAAGCACCGGAAGCCCCGGTGCTTTTTTTATGCATGAGGGTTTCACGCGTTATCAGATCTCCGGCGTTTTGCTAAACCCGGTCAGCATCAGGATCAGGCTTTGTTGAGATGACCCCGTCTCAAACTGATAGTGATTTCCCTGACGATCGCCGCCGATATACCACGAAATTTCGGTTTTCCCTTCTGCCAGCGCCTTGCGCACCGCTTTATCCACGTCCACCATCCGGTATTCGCGGGAGTGGTTCAGGTAAAGCACCGCATCCGAGCGATAGTTGCAGGACGGCCGTGAATGCCAGCTCACGGTGGCCGGATCCCAGTCGTTACTCGCCGGATAGAAGAAGATTTGATCAGCGCCGTTGGTTTCCACTTTCCCGCCATAAATTCTCACGCGGTATTTAAACTGGGCAGGATCCTGTCCGGCAGGCAGCGGAGGAATGTTGAACTTCACCAGCGACAATGTTTCGCTGTTTTTCGTGCGTCCACCGTTCTTCCAGTTATCCTGCACCAGTAAGAGCTGGGGATCGGGTTGTGAAAGTGCGGGTTCCATGCTGCTGAGCCAGACGTTGGCCTTCGCTTTTGAATAACCATACGGCACGGTGGTGCCGCAATCCATTCCGCGGTTCATGCACAGGTCGGTCATAAAGCGCGCGGCATCTTCCGTCCAGCCGTTCATGAAGTCAGCATGCGCCGTATACAGGCTCCCCCATCGCTCTTCACGTTCACTGCCATGCATGGTGGGGTCGAGGGAAAGCTGGACTTTACTGGTATCCAGAGAGCTAATTGTCGGAAGCACGTACGCAATATTCATGTTCACCGTCGGGATCTTCACCGGGAAGGCGGACGGACACTGTCCTTTCGTATCGTAGGTGGCGTTAGCCAGGCCGTGGGCGGGCTTCAGGTTGACCCCGTCCCAGCAGTTCGGGAACTGAATGCCGATATTAAACTGCACGGCATCCTTCGCCTTGCGTAAGCCGCAGACTTCACCCGTTCTGGTGGTGTAGCCCTTGCCGTTGGCGCATAAAAAGGTGATATGTGGATTTGGCGCGGTGCCGTGATGATCGCCCGCCAGCAGCGACAGCCCCGCCGGGAACGGGTGCAGCGGCCAGGCGTCAACGTTCGATGCCTGATAATAGGTTTTTTGATAGGCGGGTTTGACCACCGTTCCGTCCGGTAATTTTAGCGACGGAGCCCAGTAGGCCGAGCTGTCTGCTTTGTTATCGCAGGTGGTCTTTTCCTGGGTACGCAGCGATTCACGGCTGGAGTAAGCATCCGTTTGCACGTTACCAAAAAAATCGTGCAGCATGGCCTCGTTGGGCATGCCGTACATCATAATGGCATCATCGCCGAGGGTATGGGAATAACTGCATACAACATGCGCCTGTGGACCAGCGTGTGCCGCCTGCATGGCAAGCAATAGCACGGTGGCAGAAAGCGCGGGGGTTAATACTGTCCGTTTCATTATCATCTCCATCTGAGAAAGGAGATAGTGGTAACAAAACGGCTATCGTTTACCGAGGATTAGCCAGGGCATTTTTCCCTTCATTCTCACTTTACACGCATCACGCACAGCTCATTCCAGTACATTTCGCGCGTCCGGCGAAGTTCAGCGTGACGTTTTAACATAGAACCACTCCGGGTCGATGTTGGCTACGTCCACGCCATAGAGGCTGGCGACAGGCAGTATTGACTCAAGAACACGTTGCGCGCTGTTCTCCGCATTCGCTGGTCGGGGCGCAAAAAACCGCCGTAACGTGCTTATCCATTTTTTCATCGTCATTACCCTTCTCGCTTAACCTGGACTCAGTTAAACACGCCTTCATCATGAAGAGGAAATAACAATAATGACTGTTGATATGCGGGATCTGAAAAACTCGCGAGACGCTTCGTCCTAACCGGCCAGCGCTTTAACCACCGTTTCCATCGCTTTGGTGGTCAACTCACTGCGCTTAACGCGCTGGTTCGCCAGCGCGGTACGCAGTACCCCGGCAATCACGATATGCTTGGGCTCCTGCCCTAAGTCACGCATCTCCAGAACGACCTTGCCTACCACCCGACACATCTCCTGGTACAGCGCTTCGTCTTTGGTCACATTGCCCATTGCCATCACTCCGTTGCCCTAAACCGTCAGCTTAAATCATTCGTCGGCTGGATACAAAAAAGAAGCCCGGCGTGTTGTTCGCCGGGCTTCGTCTGGAAAATCAGGCGATTAGTTGTTTACCGGGATGACCGCGCCTTTGTATTTGGTGCGGATCCAGTCCTGAATCTCTTTGGAGTGCAGCACGTTCACCAGCGCGACGATATCCTTCTTCTTCTCATCACCGCGATGAACGGTAATGATGTTGGCGTACGGGTTATTCTCACCGCTTTCAACCGCAATTGGATCGTGGACCGGATCCAGACCGGCATCAATTGCGTAGTTGGCGTTGATCACCACCGCAGCACCTTCGTCGTTGTTGTACATCTGCGGCAGCAGAGATGCCTCGACGTTAGGGGTGAATTGCAGCTTTTTCGGGTTCTCCACAATATCGCTGATGCGCGCGGTCACTTTATCGATGCCTGGCTTCAGCTTGATCACGCCCTCTTTTTCGAAGATGGAGAGAATACGCCCTTCCTCGGAAACCGCATCACGCATGATGATTTTGCCGCCTTCCGGCAGATCCTTCAGCGATTTGTATTTTTTTGAATAGATACCGATCGGCTCAATGTGGATTGCGCCTGCACTGACAAAATCATAATCCTTATCGCCCGCATGGTCTTTAAGCACACTGTTCAGGTAAGGGATGTGCTGGAAATAGTTGGCATCAATGTCATGCCCTGCCAGCGCCGTGTTTGGCAGAATGTAGTCCTGGAACGGTTTAATCTCCAGATCAATACCCTGCTTCGCCAGAATCGGCTTAGCCTGCTCCAGAATTTCCGCGTGCGGGGTGTTGGACGCCCCCACGGTGAGCGTGTCCGCCCAGGAGGCAAAGCTCAGGGCGCTCAGGGTGGCTGCGGCGATCAGTGTCAGTGTCTTTTTCATGATGTGGTTCCTGTGTGTATTTATTAGCGTTTATCTAACAGTGAAGTAATGGCATCGCCGCAGAACTGGATAATGAACACGATGATCAGAATGGTCACCGTTGCCACCAGCGTGACGTCACCATGGTTGCGCTGGAATCCTTCCAGATAAGCCAGATTTCCCAAACCGCCGGCACCTATCACCCCCGCCATTGCGCTGTAGCTCACCAGCGCAATCAGCGTCACCGTCATACCTGAAACCAGTGCGGGTGAAGATTCCGGCAGTAAAACCCGAAACACTAACGTGCTCAGCCGCGCGCCCATCGAACGCGTGGCTTCAATTACCCCTTTATCCACTTCCCGCAGGGCAATCTCGACCAGACGGGCGTAGAACGGCGCGGCGCCCACAATCAGGGCGGGCAGCGCAGCGTTAGCGCCGAGAATGGTCCCCACAACGGTCTTGGTGAACGGGATCAGCAGAACAATGAGAATGATGAACGGAATCGAGCGGAACACGTTCACCACAATCGACATCACGCTGTAGACCGTGCGGTTGTGGAATAACCCGCCGCGGGCGGTTAAAAACAGCGCCAGACCGAGCGCGATCCCCAGAACAAACGTCGCCACGCCGGAAAGCGCGGTCATGTAGAGCGTCTCCTGGGTTGCAGCCCAAAGCTGATCCCACTTCAGGTGCGGAAAGAGTTCTTCAGCCATGCTTGATTACCTCGCCTTCAATATCGCTTTGCTTCAGGTCGGCGAGGATATTGTTCAGTTGTTCATCCGATGCCACCACGTGCACCCAGAGCTGCCCGAAAACACCGTGGGCGGTTTGCGTCATTTTGCCGTGCAGGATGTTAAACGGCAGGCCGTAGCGCAGGGTCAGTTCACCGACGATCGGCCTGTGCGTGCTGTGCCCGGTGAAGGTGAGCTTGATGACCGCGCCCTCCAGCTCATTTGCCAGTTCGGTATTGAAGGTCTCTTCCTCCGCGTACTGGCTCACCTGGCGGACAAACTGCCGGGTGATCGGCTGCTGAGGATGCGTAAACACGCTCAGCACCTCCCCCTCTTCCACCACCTTGCCGTTCTCCATTACCGCCACGCGGTCGCAGATTTTGCGCACCACATGCATCTCATGCGTAATGAGTACGATGGTCAGGTTAAAACGACGGTTAATGTCCAGGAGCAGATCGAGGATCTGATCGGTGGTCTGCGGATCCAGCGCCGAGGTGGCTTCGTCACACAGCAGTACGTCCGGATGATTGGCCAGCGCACGGGCAATGCCCACACGCTGTTTTTGCCCGCCGCTCAGCTGCGACGGGTAGGCATTCTCGCGCCCCTTCAGGCCGACCAGCTCCACCAGCTCGGCAACGCGAGCCTGGATTTGCGCTTTTGGCACACCGGCAATTTGCATTGAAAAGGCGATGTTTTCCTTCACCGTGCGCGACCAGAGCAGATTAAAGTGCTGGAACACCATGCTGATTTTCAGGCGTGCCTGACGCAGCGCTTCTCCCTTCGCGGCGGAGATATCCTGACCGTTAATAGTGACGCTGCCGGCGCTGGGCTTTTCCAGACCGTTCAGCAGACGGATAAGCGTACTTTTCCCGGCCCCGCTGTAACCAATGATCCCGTAAATCTGTCCCTGCTCTATCGTCAAATTGACGTTATCAACGGCTGTCAGCGCCAGCTTCCCGTTGTCAAAAACCTTCGAAATATTACTGAGTACGATCATTCTTATTCGTTATCCGTTACGCATATAGCGGTTTAGCAGTATGGATGTCCAAAAGATAGTAAACAGCCATTATCAGCTTTTAAATGACCAAAAAAGAATTTCTTATAATGCGGCGGAATAAGCAGCGAACTGGCGGGTGAAAAGCATTTAGATGAATATCTGCAATAATTATCTGCCTTTTGCATATCAGGTCTCATTCATCCGACGAAATTGGTTAATTTTTCAGCACTATGTGCTGATATAGCCATCCTCACATCCGGACAACTTTACGTCTTGCTGTCTTTCCACCCAAAAACATAAGGATTATTCCTTTCTGTTCTAAAACCTAGTGAAACGTTCTTTATAGAGAAAATTTCGTGGTCCTATCATCTGGTCATCACCTCTTCACAGGACATGACCATGACGCTTTACCACTCCGTCACCGAACTAATTGGCCATACGCCACTCATCCAGCTGCACAAGCTGGATACCGGCCCCTGCTCGCTGTTTCTGAAGCTGGAAAATCAGAATCCAGGCGGCTCGATTAAAGACCGCGTCGCGCTGTCGATGATTAACGAAGCCGAGCGTATGGGGCAGCTACGGCCCGGCGGCACCATTATTGAAGCCACGGCGGGGAACACCGGCCTGGGGCTGGCGTTGATTGCGGCGCAAAAGGGATACTCGCTGATCCTGGTGGTGCCGGACAAAATGAGCCGCGAGAAGATTTTCCACCTGCGCGCGTTAGGAGCGCAGGTCGTGCTGACCCGTTCAGATGTGAATAAAGGGCATCCGGCCTACTACCAGGATTATGCCCGGCGGCTGGCGAACGAACTGCCAGGCGCGTTTTATATCGACCAGTTCAATAACGCGGCCAATCCGCTGGCGCACCGCACCACTACCGCACCGGAACTGTTTGAACAGCTTGACGGCCAGATCGATGCCATCGTCGTCGGCGTGGGGTCCGGCGGTACGCTGGGTGGCTTACAGGCGTGGTTTGCAGAACATTCGCCGCAGACGAAATTTGTGCTTGCCGATCCGGCCGGGTCGGTGCTGGCGGACCAGGTTGAGACCGGACGTCATCACGATGCCGGATCGTGGCTTGTTGAGGGGATTGGCGAAGACTTTATTCCTCCGCTGGCGCACATCGAAGGGGTTAAACGCGCCTGGCGCATTACCGATCGCGAGGCGTTCACCACCGCCCGCGATCTGCTAAAAACGGAAGGGATCCTGGCAGGCTCCTCCACCGGCACGCTGCTGGCGGCGGCGCTGAAATATTGCCAGGCGCAGACTACGCCAAAACGTGTGGTCACCTTCGCCTGCGACAGCGGCAATAAATACCTCTCAAAGATGTTCAACGACGACTGGATGCGCCAGCAGGGGCTGATTTCACGTCCGCAGGCAGGCGATCTCTCGGACTATATTGCCCTGCGCCACGATGAAGGCGCGACGGTGACTGTCGCCCCGGACGACACGCTTTCCACCGTGCTGGCCCGCATGCGCCTGTACGACATCTCCCAGCTGCCGGTGCTCGATAACAACAATGTTGTCGGCATCATCGACGAGTGGGACCTGCTGCGGCACATCGGGGGAGATGCCGATCGCTTCTCTCTCCCCGTGACGGCGGCCATGACGCGTCAGGTCGAATATCTGGATAAGCTGGCCCCGGAGAGCGCCCTGTACACCATCTTTGACCGTGGCCTGGTGGCGATTATTTATGACGAAGACCGCTTTCTGGGTCTGATCACACGCAGTGACGTACTCACCACCTGGCGTAACCGCCTGACGAAATAAAAGGAGCAAAAGATGAAAAACCTGGCCACCCTCAGCGTTCACAGCGGTGAGTATCACGACACGCACGGCGCCGTGATGCCGCCAATTTACGCCACGTCGACGTTTGCGCAACCGGCACCGGGTGAACATACCGGCTACGAATACTCCCGGAGCGGCAACCCAACCCGCCATGCGCTGGAGACCGCCATCGCCGAACTGGAAGGCGGCACGCGCGGGTACGCCTTCGCGTCAGGGCTGGCGGCCATTTCCACCGTGCTCGAACTGCTGGATAAAGACAGCCATATCGTTGCCATTGACGACGTGTATGGCGGTACGTATCGCCTGATCGAAAACGTGCGCAAGCGCAGCACCGGGTTACAGGTGAGCTGGGTTAAGCCGGACGATATAGCCGGACTTGAGGCCGCCATTCGCCCGAACACCCGCATGATCTGGGTGGAAACGCCGACGAACCCGCTGCTGAAACTGGCCGACCTGGAGGCCATCGCAGACATTGCCCGGCGCCATAATGCGATCAGCGTGGCGGATAATACCTTCGCCTCCCCGGTCATTCACCGGCCGCTGGAGGCGGGGTTCGACATTGTGGTTCACTCCGCCACCAAATATCTCAACGGTCATTCAGACGTGGTTGCCGGGCTGGCTGTTGTCGGGGCAAATAAGGATCTCACGGAGCGTCTGGGCTATCTGCAAAACGCGGTTGGCGGCGTTCTGGATCCGTTCAGCAGCTTCCTGACGCTACGGGGGATTCACACCCTCGCCCTGCGCGTTGAGAAGCACAGCGCCAACGCGCTGGCGATTGCGCAATGGCTGGAGCAGCATCCGCAGTTAGAGAGCGTGCTCTATCCCGGGCTGGAGTCACACCCCCAGTATGCGCTTGCCCGCAGACAAATGGCGCTGCCGGGCGGCATGATCTCCGTTGTGATTAAAGGCGATGCGCAACGCGCGACAGAGGTGATTCGTCATCTTACGCTCTTTACCCTGGCGGAAAGCCTGGGCGGGGTGGAGAGTCTGGTGAGCCAGCCCTACAGCATGACCCACGCCTCCATTCCACTGGCGCAGCGTCTTGCAAACGGCATTGTGCCGCAGCTGATACGCCTGTCGGTGGGGATTGAGGATGCGAAGGATCTGATCGCCGACCTTCAGCAGGCGCTGGAAAAGTGAGCAAAAAACGGCGGGCGTTGCGCCTGCCGTCATAAGATGACATTAGGCCTTAACGCCTTGATAACAAACTTATGTGAATCTGCACAGATTGTTTTTGAAACGCTGTTTCCATTTTCCTTTTTACTGTGAATCAGCGTATAATGCGCGCCAAATCCCTGGTGAATGGTTTCAGCGCTTGGAATACAAAAAACAACGTACAACTTCTCCTCTCCTTCGTTGGGCTGGCACTCAGGCACACTTTCTTCTGCACGCTCATTTGATGTCACCTATTCTTAGTGCGTGTCATATACTCTTTCGCAACACAGGTTTGACTCCGCGGCGGTGCGCCCCCGGAGCGAGATTTCCATATCCTTCCCAACTTAAAGACTAAGACTGTCATGAAAAAGACGAAAATTGTTTGTACTATCGGCCCGAAAACCGAATCCGAAGAGATGCTGAGCAAAATGCTGGATGCCGGCATGAACGTGATGCGTCTGAACTTCTCCCACGGCGACTATGCTGAACACGGTCAGCGTATTCAGAACTTGCGCAACGTGATGAGCAAGACCGGGAAAAAAGCGGCAATCCTGCTCGACACCAAAGGTCCTGAAATCCGCACCATCAAACTGGAAGGCGGTAACGACGTTTCCCTGAAAGCGGGCCAGACCTTCACCTTCACCACCGACAAATCCGTTGTAGGTAATAACGAAATCGTTGCCGTGACCTACGAAGGCTTCACCAGCGATCTGTCCGTTGGCAACACCGTGCTGGTAGATGACGGCCTGATCGGCATGGAAGTGACCGCGATTGAAGGTAACAAGGTTATCTGTAAAGTGCTGAACAACGGCGATCTGGGCGAAAACAAAGGCGTTAACCTGCCGGGCGTGTCCATTGCTCTGCCAGCGCTGGCTGAAAAAGACAAACAAGACCTGATCTTCGGCTGCGAACAAGGTGTGGACTTCGTTGCGGCGTCCTTCATCCGTAAACGTTCTGACGTGGTTGAGATCCGTGAGCACCTGAAAGCGCACGGCGGTGAGAACATTCAGATCATCTCCAAGATCGAAAACCAGGAAGGCCTGAACAACTTCGACGAAATCCTTGAAGCGTCTGACGGTATCATGGTAGCGCGTGGCGACCTGGGCGTAGAAATCCCGGTTGAAGAAGTGATCTTCGCGCAGAAGATGATGATCGAGAAATGCGTTCGCGCGCGTAAAGTGGTTATCACCGCAACGCAGATGCTGGACTCCATGATCAAAAACCCACGCCCTACCCGTGCTGAAGCCGGCGACGTGGCGAACGCCATCCTCGACGGTACCGATGCCGTTATGCTGTCTGGCGAATCTGCAAAAGGGAAATACCCTCTGGAAGCGGTCGGCATCATGGCGACCATCTGTGAGCGTACCGACCGCGTGATGAAAAGCCGTCTGGATTACAACAACGACAGCCGTAAACTGCGCATCACCGAAGCCGTGTGCCGTGGTGCGGTAGAAACCGCTGAAAAACTGGAAGCCCCACTGATTGTCGTGGCGACCCAAGGCGGTAAATCTGCGCGTGCCGTGCGTAAATACTTCCCGGATGCAACCATCCTGGCGCTGACCACGAACGAAACCACCGCGCGTCAGCTGGTGCTGAGCAAAGGCGTGATCCCACACCTGGTGAAAGAGATTGCCTCTACCGATGATTTCTATCGTCTGGGTAAAGAAGTGGCTCTGGAACTGGTTGATTGTGGCCTGGCTCAGAAAGGCGACGTGGTGGTTATGGTTTCTGGTGCACTGGTACCAAGCGGTACAACCAACACTGCATCTGTCCACGTACTGTAATATTTCACGAACAAATTATTGTTTTGTTAAAAAGCGTCCTTCGGGGCGCTTTTTTTATTCCCGCCATTAACCAGAACTATTCAAAAAGCAAATCGGGTTTTTCTATTTAATCGCGATTTATCTAAGATGAATCCGATGAAAAATGCCTTTTTTAACATAGCTTTTTCGTCAAAATTGCCGATTTCGTTGCTTCTTTGAGCGAACGATCAAAAATAGGCGTAATCCCATCAAAAAAATATTCTCAACCCAAAAAACTTTGTGTAATACTTGTAACGCTACATGGAGATTAACTCAATCTAGAGGGTATTAATAATGAATCGTACTAAACTGGTACTGGGCGCGGTAATCCTGGGTTCTACTCTGCTGGCAGGTTGCTCCAGCAACGCTAAAATCGATCAGCTGTCTTCTGACGTTCAGACTCTGAACGCTAAAGTTGACCAGCTGAGCAACGACGTGAACGCAATGCGTTCCGACGTTCAGGCTGCTAAAGACGACGCAGCTCGCGCTAACCAGCGTCTGGACAACCAGGCTACTAAATACCGTAAGTAATAGTACCTGTTAATAAAATGGCGCACATTGTGCGCCATTTTTTTTGCCTTCGTCAAACCTCTACTGAAGCGCTTTCTCTCCCTCGCCTTCCGTCACCGCCGCTGAGACACGACTGTTTTGAACCGACAGGACAGAATTGCTGGCTGACGAACCATTGCCTGCTGAAACGGCAACCGGGATCCCGGCTCTGCGCGCCAGAGCTTTGTTGATTAGCGTTTTATCGCTACCTGATTCCGCTGCGAAGGCGGTAAACGCCGCCGAGTGCGTGAACGGCACCGTCTGTGGGTTTTCGCCCTCAGCCTGCGCCAGCGGCCTGTGCACCTCGATATAACGTTTGCCGTCCGGCTCGACGGAGAACTTCACCGGCTCATTGATAATCTGCACCCGCGTGCCGACGCGCACTCGTTCAAACAACGCTTTGATATCCGGCGCGTTCATTCGCATACAGCCCGAGCTGACCCGCAGCCCTACGCTGTCCGGCGCGCTGGTGCCATGAATAAGATATTCCCCATTCCCGATGCCCAGACGCAGCGCAAAGCGCCCCAGCGGGTTATTTGGCCCTGCGGGTACCACAGGCGGCAGTTTAATGCCCTGCGCCAGTGAGCGCGCTCTGATGCCCGCTGTGGGGGTCCAGGTAGGGTTAGGGATTTTCTGACTCACACGGGTGGTGCTGACCGGTGTTTCCAGCCCAAGCTGACCAATACCCAGCGGATAGACCTGCACGATATTTTCGCCAGGCGGATAGAAGTAAAGACGCAGCTCCGCCAGATTCACCACAATGCCCTCACGCTCGGTGTCCGGGAGCAGCATCTGGGAAGGAATGGTAATGACCGTTCCTGGCGCAGGGTTTACCGGTGCAATGGTATTATTGGTTTCAAGGATAAGCTGTGCGGCGGTATTAAACCGACGAGCGATAGCCTGGAGCTTATTGTCGCCTTCCTGAATGGTGTATGTCTGATTTTGCCCAATCAGGCGGCTGCCTGCGGGCGGTAAAGGATAATCAACCGCCCTGGCTGAATTAACAGCACTGAGCGAACCAAGGAGTAATAGAGTTATTAGAGACGCGCGCTTCATGCTGAGATTCCTTATTCACTGACCAAACGTCAGAAAGCTGAAAAACCAGCGAGGTGGAAACCACCCCGCGAAACAGAATGAATGCTGTTCTGTCAGTTTAGCTAAGGATTGTGGCTTTGGCGCGTATGGCGCGGATCATCGCTTCCAGTCCCTGGGAGCGGGACGGGGTGAGGTGTTGGGTTAAGGCCATTTTTTCAAACCACGGGCGAACGTCAAAGGCGACAATATCCTGCGCCGACATCTGGTGATAAAGAATAAATACGACGGCAATAAGCCCCTTCACAATGGCCGCATCGCTGTCACCCTGTAAATCGATTACGCCATCATCCGTCTGCTGCATCTGGATCCAGACCTGGCTCTGGCAGCCCTGAATGATGTTGTCCGGGTTATGCGCCTCTTCGCTGAGCGGCGGCAGGCGCTGACC
The DNA here is from genome assembly GCF_049236925.1 of Enterobacter cloacae complex sp. SYL003. Taxonomy (NCBI): domain Bacteria; kingdom Pseudomonadati; phylum Pseudomonadota; class Gammaproteobacteria; order Enterobacterales; family Enterobacteriaceae; genus Enterobacter; species Enterobacter cloacae complex sp. SYL003. Next base: position 15,530 of record NZ_JBMKJK010000025.1, read on the forward strand.
TAGCTCGATAATATAAAGGTATTTCTCTTCCCAGTTTGCGCAACGCCCAAAGTTACGCAGCAATTTATCTCTGTCCGGCAAATCTGCCATCTCACGCCTCTCCGTTAGCCAAGCAGCTGGTGAATACGTTTCAGTCCCGCCACCAGTCTGTCGACCTCTTCCGTTGTGTTGTACATCACCAGCGATGCGCGGCACATGGCCGGTACCTGATAATACGCCATCAGTGGCATCGCGCAGTGATGCCCGGTACGTACGGCGACGCCGTAATTATCCAGGAAACTGCCCACATCATAAGCGTGATGCTTGCCGAGGTTGAAGGCTATCACACCCAGACGGTCAGCAGGGCCATATAAGGTCAGATCCGGGACGCCGGCAAGCTCCTGCAAGGCATATTGCATCAGCAGCTGTTCGTACTCCTGAATCGCCGCCAGCCCCGTTTCAGATACGTAGCTAATGGCCGCACCCAGCCCGATGATCCCGCCTGTGTTTGGCGTGCCCGCCTCGAAGCGCCAGGGCGCCCGGGCGTAGGTTGTGCCTTCCGTCAGGCTGACGGTGGCAATCATTGACCCGCCCCCTTCCCACGGCGGCATGGCCTGGAGAATATCCTCCTTCACATACAACACGCCGATGCCCGTCGGACCATACAGCTTGTGCCCGGAGAAGACGTAGAAATCGCAGTCCAGGGCCTGAACGTCAACCGCATGGTGCATCACCGCCTGGGCACCATCAATCAACACTTTCGCACCGGCCTGATGGGCTTTGTCGACGATCAGCGCCACCGGATTTTCCGTCCCCAGCACGTTTGAAACGTGGGTCACCGCTAGCAGCCGCGTTCTGTCGTCAAGCAGGGCGTCCAGCTGTTCAAGCTGAAGCGTACCGTCTTCGTTTAGCGGGATCACCCGCAGTTGCGCCCCCATACGCTCACAGAGCATCTGCCAGGGCACGATGTTAGCGTGGTGCTCCATCTGGGTGATGATGATGTTATCCCCCGCGTGCACCTGCGCATTGCCCCAGCTGTTAGCCACCAGGTTGATCCCTTCGGTGGTGCCACGCACGAACACCAGCTCTTCCGGCGAACGCGCGTTGAGAAACGCCGCAACCTGCGTGCGCACGTTTTCCATGCGCTGGGTCGCCTCGGCGCTCAGAGTGTGGATCCCGCGATGGACCGCCGCATAACCGTGGCGGTAAAATTCGGCTTCCGCATCCACCACCTGATTTGGTTTTTGCGCGCTGGCCGCACTGTCGAGATAGGCCAGCGGCAGACCGTTCACTTCACGGGTCAGTACCGGAAAATCTGCCCGGACTTTCTCTACGGGAAATGTCATGCTTCGCCTCCAGGCAGCCGCTGACCGATACGGGCCAGCACCTGCTGTTTAAGTCCGCCATCGGGCAGCGCTTCCGTCAGCTCAGCCGCAAAGGCGTAAATAATCATCTTTTGCGCGGCCTGCTGGTCTATCCCGCGAGAGCGCAGGTAGAACATCTGCTCATCGTCAATACGCCCGACCGTTGCGCCGTGGCTGCATTTCACGTCGTCCGCATAAATTTCCAGCTGTGGTTTGGTGTCCACCTCTGCCAGACGTCCCAGCAAAAGGTTGTTGTTGGTCATCTGCCCGTCAGTTTTGATGGCGTGCTGCGCCACATTGATCAGGCCGTTAAACACCGCACGTCCTTTGTCGCTGACGATGGTTTTGTGCAGCTGACGGCTGTTGCAGTAGCCTTTGTTATGCTCAAGCCAGGTGCGCGTGTCGCATACTTCTGACTTCACCGGCATTGCCAGGCTGTTAATACGCAGCGTAGTGTTCTCACCGTTCAGCTGGGTGCTGGTATTGTGGCGCAGCACCGCGCCGCCAAGCAGGAAGCTGTGGCTGTAAGCCGCGGCATCCTGGCCCAGCAGAATATCGTTGTGGGCGAAGTGGTGGCTGAGCGGATTCTCAAACGCCAGCTTGATATGGTGCAGCTGGGCGTTGGCCGCCACGTTCATCGTCAGACGCGAGCCGGTAAAATGGCGGGTGTCGTTCAGACTAACGTAATGCTCAATTACCGTCGCTTCTGCCCCTTCTGCCAGCTCGAGATGGTGGCGATAGTGGGCGGTGTTGATCTCGTCGCCCTCAACACCCTGGGTGATATGCATCAGCAGCAGCGGTTTCGCCGGGCGCTGGTTACGCTTAACGTGAATATGGGTGACAGACTGAGACAGGCTCTCTGTGAGGTGCAGAAAGACGTCAGGCTGGACCGGAGCACTCAACGACTGGCGCTCGTCGTTAATGGCGATATCGAACCCGCTCTCCTGTACGCTGTCGCTGAGTTCCTCACGAAACTGCCCGTCTACAAACACCAGACGCACGGCATCCACGCTCAGCGCCAGCACATCGCGCTGGCCGGGGCTAACCTGCGCCAGACGGGTGACAAACTCGCCGTTTAGCAGGCCGTCCAGCGGGGTATATTTCCAGTTCTCATGCTTACGCGTCGGTAAACCGAGACGCAGCATCTGCTGGAGATGGTGCTGAGCCTGTTCAGAGCGCGCTCCACCCTGGGCTTCAAACAGTCGGTGCCACTGCTGGAGTGCATTACTGCTGTTCGGTAAGCCAGCCATAACCCTGCTCCTCCAGTTGTTTAACCAGCGTAAAGTCACCGGATTTCACAATGCGCCCCTGATAAAGCACGTGGACATAGTCCGGTTTGATGTAGTCCAGAATACGCTGGTAGTGAGTCACGATAATAAATGAGCGGTTACCGTCACGCAGAGAGTTTACGCCGTCGGCAACGATCTTCAGGGCATCAATATCCAGCCCTGAATCGGTTTCATCGAGAATGCACAGCTCCGGCTCAAGAACCGCCATTTGCAGAATATCGTTACGTTTTTTCTCACCGCCAGAAAAACCCACGTTCACCGAGCGGGTGAGCAGATCTTCGGGCATTTTCAGCAGCTTGATTTTCTCTTCCATCAGATCCTGGAAGTCAAAGCGATCCAGCGCCTCAAGCCCGCGATACTTGCGCACCGCGTTCAGCGCGGTTTGCAGGAAGAACTGGTTGCTGACGCCCGGGATTTCCACCGGATACTGGAAGGCCATAAAGATGCCCTCACCGGCACGCTCTTCAGGCGACATCTCCAGCAGATCCTTGCCGTTAAACTCAACGGAGCCGCTGGTGACCTCATAATCTTCGCGTCCTGCCAGCGTCGCTGAAAGCGTACTTTTCCCGGAGCCGTTTGGCCCCATGATGGCGTGAACTTCACCCGGTTTGACGTCAAAATTGAGCCCACGCAGGATCTCTTTCTCTTCCACGCTAACCTGTAAATCTTTAATGCTTAACATGTGCTTTCCTTAACCGACGCTGTGTTCAAGACTAATGGCGAGGAGTTTCTGGGCTTCAACGGCAAATTCCAGCGGCAGTTCAGAGAACACGTCCTTACAGAAGCCGTTAACAATCATTGAAATCGCATCTTCTTCACTGATCCCGCGTTGCAGGCAGTAGAACAGCTGATCTTCACCGATACGTGACGTAGTCGCCTCATGCTCGAGCTGGGCGCTGTTATTGCGGCATTCGACATAGGGGAAGGTATGCGCCCCGCAGTCCGCACCAATCAGCATGGAGTCGCACTGGGTAAAGTTACGTGCGTTGGTGGCTGTCGGCATGATTTTCACCAGCCCGCGATAGCTGTTCTGGCTGTGACCGGCAGAGATCCCTTTGGAGATGATGGTCGATTTGGTGTTTTTACCGATGTGGATCATCTTGGTGCCGGTATCGGCCTGCTGATGACCGCTGGTCAGTGCCACGGAGTAAAACTCACCGATGGAGTTGTCGCCGCGCAGAATACAGCTCGGGTATTTCCAGGTAATGGCGGAGCCGGTTTCTGACTGCGTCCAGGACATCTTACTGTTTTCACCTTCGCACAGCGCACGCTTGGTGACGAAGTTCAGAATACCACCGGTGTTGCCATCGCCCGGGAACCAGTTCTGTACCGTAGAGTATTTCACTTCCGCGTCTTTATGGATGATCACCTCTACCACCGCCGCGTGCAGCTGGTAGCTGTCGCGCACCGGCGCCGAACAGCCTTCGATATAGCTGACGTAGCTGCCTTCATCGGCCACCAGGATGGTGCGTTCAAACTGGCCGGTTTTTTCCGCGTTGATGCGGAAATAGGTTGAGAGCTCCATCGGGCAGCGCACACCTTTAGGCACGTAGATAAAGGTGCCGTCTGACGCCACCGCCGCATTCAGTGCCGCGAAGAAGTTATCGTTACTGGGTACCACGGTGCCAATGTATTTTTTCACCAGCTCCGGGTGATCGTGAATGGCTTCCCCAAAGGAGCAGAAAATTATCCCCTGCTCCGCCAGCTTTTCACGGTAGGTGGTTGCCACCGAGACGGAGTCAAAAATGGCGTCCACCGCCACCTCTTTACCTTCGCGCACGGGCACGCCGAGCTGATTGAAGGCCTCTTCCACCTCTTTACTCAGGAAGCTGTTCTCGGCACCGGTTTGCTGTACCGCGCCGGGCTGCGAGGCACAGGTATCATCGCAGCTGCCGCATGAGGGCGCGGAGTAGTAGCTGTAATCCTGATAGTTCAGCTTATCGTAATGCGCTTTCAGCCAGTGGGGTTCTTCCATCTCCAGCCACGCGCGGAATGCGCTCAGGCGAAACTCTAGCATCCACTCCGGCTCGTTACGTTTCGCCGAAATGGCGCGCACGACCTCTTCGTTGATGCCTTTCGCCAGCTCATCGGTTTGCAGCTGCGTGAAGAAACCCTCTTTATAGTTGAGGTGTCCGCCGCTCCAGGTGTTTACATCACTCGTTGCTTCAGTATTACGAGACATAGTACCGCCTATACCCCAAAGCTTTCGCCGCAGCCGCATTCGTTCTGGGCTTTCGGGTTATGAAATTTGAATAACTGGTTTAAACCTTCCCGAACGTAGTCGACTTCGGTTCCATCGATAAACGGCATAGCCTGTAGCGCGACGTATAACTTTGCACCGTCGGTTTCAAAGACCAGATCGTCCTTTTTGGGTTCGGTTACGGTATCCAGCACGTAGCCAAATCCCGCGCAGCCCGTCTGCTTAACGCCTAAGCGTACGCCGAGGATGTCGGGATTTTTTGCCACCAGCTCATGAATATGCGCCGCCGCCGCGGGCGTCAGCGTTAAGCCACGCCAGGCAAAATCGGCCGGATTGAAGGTTTCTGAATGCAGTTCCATAGGTCCACCTCATCTGATAAGCCACCAGGGCATAACACCATGTTAGTGATAACGATTATCACTTCAACCCCCTGCGAGCAGGGGCTTTGGGCTAAACCGCCCTTTTTGGCTACTTTCATTAAGCATAGACCCTGTGACGGGATGCGGATGGGAGGGTTAGTTTTGTTCAATGCATTGATAAATAATGCATTTCATAAGAAAGGCGGTAAGGTGGCGGGCAATAATAAAAATTGTATTGAAAATACCTATTTTTGAGATAGCTAAAGTACGCCCAGGCATCATATACATTTTTTACGTATGCCTCCCCCTTAAGCCAGGTTCTTTTTAATTCTTTTTTGCCTTACCTGGGCGCGCATAAAGACGTTTGATGGATAAGTTAACCATTATTTATCAGTCTGATAGTGGTTAAATTCCGATCATGATTAATTACATAAACTCGTCCCTTTTCGGCGTAATGTTTCCCTTGTTAACCATTTATTCAGTAAGGGATTAAATGATGTGGAGTGCCCATAAAGCCGCAGTTCATGCTCGCCAGCATGCAGGTCAGTATAGCCAGAAAAGATGTGCAGAATTTGTTTCAAAATCCATTCGCGCCGGCGGTGCTAATCTACAGAACACACATTATGCTAAGGATATGAAAAGCAATTTAATTCTGGCGATCCTGCTTCTGCCCACTCTCGCATCAGCTGCACAGGAGTTACCCCCTGAGGTATCCGCTGCCCTTCAGTTTAATAAGTGGTACATCTCGCAAATTATTACCGGGAAAGAGCCCCTGAAAAACTATGAAGCGCTGAGGCCATATGTGACCCGCGAAACCATCAGCAAACTCAAAGCCATGGATAAGTTGGATCCAGATGAATATGACGTGCCTGACGTCGATTTGTTCATCAAGGCTCAGGGATATGAAGATGACTGGGACATCGTCAGTGCGCGGGCGCTGGATTACGATGCCGCCTGTATGCAGGTTTATATCTCATTCGGCAAAAAGCGGGATCACACCGTGATTGACTGCATGCTCAAGGAAGATGGCGTGTGGAAAGTTGAATCCGTGGCCAGTATGAATATTTCAGACAACCTGATGATGGAATAAACCGACGATATGACAGGGGTACTGATGCTATGCATCTTCGCGGATACCCCTGTCGTATCGCCAGAAAGCAAAAATCCCGCGCTGGCGGTTTACCGTTGGCCCCCTTAACATCAGTGATGGAACGAGACGGCGAAACCCTGTTCACGCCAGTGGTCGAGCTGCTCCTGTTGACGAGGCGTAGGTGCTTTACCGGTCCAGACGAAAATTTTTTGTCCAGGGAAAAGTTCCGGACGTGGAGAATCAATGGGTTCAGCCAGCACGTCGATATGCCAGCCCTTGTAGGCAAGACGGGCCGCTTCCAGCCACAAATGCGTACGGTCGTCGCACTCCCATCCAACCAGTAGCGCATCTTTTCCTGCTTTTTTTCGTGATTCAACCAGGCTAGTAACGGCAAACTCAATCAGGACACCGTCGAGCAGGCTCGCCATATGACGCACCGTATTCTGATCCTGATTCATTCGCTGACGCACAGGGGTGATGATGTTATCTATCAGAACATCCATCGCATGGTCGCGGCGGAACTCACTGATTTTGGCGCGCAGTTTTGCCGGATTGGCATAGCGCAGAACGGTTAACATCTCTTCCTGAAACGATGCCCAGTTCCCATGCGTCATCACTTCTGTATTTTCAAGAAGCGCTTTTACTTTACCGACCGAAACACCCGTTTTCATCAGGCGTTTGATCTCTTCGATACGCAGGATATCTTCATCGTCAAACTGACGATGACCCCCTTCACTTCGCTGCGGCTTCAACAATCCATAACGGCGCTGCCAGGCACGCAGCGTAACGGGGTTGATACCGCATCGTTCGGCCACTTCGCCGATACTGTAATAGGCCATTAACTCCCTCACGCACAATACTTCCATACCTAACCAAACCAACCTTATCAGATTGTACAAATCATTTGTATAACTAACTCCTCGTTATGAGACAAGTGAATGGCTCAAAGAACCCCTCACTCGTTAATGTATTGTTGTATAAATTTAGCCGTACGTACAGGTCACTATTAAGAGTTACGTACAGGTTTTTATAAATCGTACTTTTTCTCGGGCCAGGCAATCGCCGGAATGGCCCCCAGACGCGGGCTGGCAAAAAGGTGGCCCTGGAACTGAGAAATCCCGGCGGATTCCAGCCACATCCACTCTTCAGCCAGCTCTACGCCAACCGCACAGAACAGAATTTCCAGGGACGCACAGCATTTAATGATCGACTGAATGATCGCCTGACGCGGGCCGCTCTTGTGCACGTTGGCAATCAAATCACGGTTGATCTTGATTCTGTCCGGCTGGAACTGAGCCAGCAGTTGCAGACCGGCGAATCCCGCGCCAAAGTGATCGATGGCCACGCTGATCCCGGCGCTTTTAAGCTGTCTGACCGCGCTGGTGAACTCTTCGAAGCGCGAGATCGCCTCGCTCTCGGTGAACTCGACCACAATTTGCTCCGGCACAAAACCGTTCGCCTCAATTGCCGTCAGTAAAAAATCGACGGCGCCAGGAACATTGACCAGCGTCATCGGCAGCAGATTAATGGACAACGTTTGAGTCTGTAGGCCCAGCGCGCTGGCCATCGACAAAGCCACCTGTTTACTCTTCAGATCCGATTCGTACAGCGCCTCACGCGACAGGTTGGCAAAATAGCTTTCCGGAGACTCACCGGACGGCGTGCGGATCAGGGCTTCCCAGGAAACAACCTGCTGCATAAACGGATCGACGATAGGTTGAAACGCGAAACTACAGTCCGCTCCCTTTGCCACTACCGTCGGCTGGGAGGATAACGGCGTGTTTTCGGTGACAAACTCCCAGGCGTCAGCAGGAGGCAGCTCAAAGTAGTTGGCTTTTTCAGTGGCCTCAACGAAGGTGCGGAAAAATTGCAGGGCGCGATCGTTATAGGTCAGCTGATAGCGGCTTGTGCCTTTATCAAGAACTTGTTGCAGCACTTCGTTGGTGTCGTACTGACGAAGGTCGAAGAGCTCCATACCCACATTGCCAAAACGTCTTGAAGGCCCGTGATCGCTCAACAATTCGACCACGTTGTGATGCCGTGGGTCACGGCAAATGAGCTCATAGATCTCCTTAACGTTATCAGCGGGCCCTTCAAGTAACTGAAAAAAGTGTGTGCCGTTAAACAGCAAAATCCCCGTCACATCGAACTGGCGATTTCTACAATTTGCAGCAGCGACCATATCTTCCAGCGCTTTCACTGGAACGTCCTCGCAGATATGACTGCGGTAAATGATGGTTGTGAGCATGCTAATCCTGAAGATTGAAGGGGTGACCACGAAAACACGTGGGGAGAACTCTGTTATAGCACATTAATTTCCCAACAAATAATTTACATCTCAACGATTTACACGGCTTCTTTGCGCCTTTCCCAAGCTTGTACAACTCTGCGACGCCGCTTTGGATTGTACAATATATTTTGTGAATCACGCAGTAAAGTGTGCGCACATAACACTATGATAAATAAAGATTTTATAAAATATATTATAAAATATTTAAAAAATTGTACATTTTAAATGTACAGATTTGAAAATTATGTATACCTTAAATGTAACGTTACTGATTACAGAATTTTACAGGAGCGAAACATGCAGCAGAACGGATACGTCGCAGACTCAGCAACAGCGATTGCGCAGTACTTCGAAAAAGCCGCGCTTCCAACCCAACAGGAAACATTGGGTCAGGTTGTTGTTGAAATCCTTAGCGATGGGCGGAATCTGAATCGCAAATCGCTCTGCACAAAACTGTTGAGTCGCCTTGAAAGGGCCAATGGTCCGGAAGAGGAACATCATTATCACCTGCTTCTTGGTCTGCTCTTCGAACGTTAATGTTATGAACAGCAGTGATGCGGACAGACTGATCGACCAGCTCATTGGAGAAGCCGCTCTTTCACTTTTGAAGGAGCGCGGTCCCGTGACGACCGAGGGATTGGTTCAGCGTCTGCGTAACATGCAAGCCTGTGAGACGGATCCCCAGCGGCGGGAGACATTAGCGAGGGTGATAGCTGAAATCAGCTCAGGCACGGTCGCTTTTAAAGGTCGCAGAACCGCACAAGGACGAATACAGAGAGAGGGATCTCTCAAAAATAATCGAGACAATGTAGTGCCGTTATTTGGAAATGGAAAACCGTCCGATCCCAAAAAGATGCATTGACTACAACTTTACAGCAACGGTGAGAACAAATGAGACAAAATATTCAGCTTCAACCCGAATACCACTCCGCCTTTTTAGATAGCGCGTTGTCGGAGTATTTCCGTCACGCAGGCGATCGCTTTGCTGAAGAGTCTGCCATTTTTTCGACTGCGGTTCGTTGTGTTCTCGCTTCTGAAGGTCATCTGACCAACAAAGCGATCATTCTCTGGCTGATCCAGACGCTGGAAACCACCGACGATGTCGTTAAGGCGGACGTGATCCGCAAGACGCTGGAAATTGTTGTCGGTTATACCATGGACGATCTTTAACGCCTCTCCCTTCCCATCCGTACGGATAGCGTGTCATCGTCAATTCTGACGAACAGACTGACGATGACACACCCTCTCTTCCCTGACGCCCTGTTAATCAAGCACGCTGAATGTGGCATGGATCCTGCTTAGTCCGCTAAGGGACTGGGCTTTCCAGTAAACATTGCTTCATTTCTTAACAGGTCTGTTATTGATGAAAAAAATCGCCAGCGTCTGCCCTTACTGTGGTGCAGGCTGCAAACTAAACCTCGTCGTTAAAAACAACCGGATTATCCGTGCCGAAGCCGCTGATGGCGTAACCAATCAGGGCACGCTTTGCCTGAAAGGATTCTACGGCTGGGACTTTCTTAACGACACACGGCTGCTTACCCCCCGTCTTACGCAGCCCATGATCCGCTACAGCAAAGGCGAGTCCTTTACCCCTGTTACCTGGGAAGAGGCCATTCGCTATACTGCTCACAGGCTTAAAAGCATCAAAGATCAGTACGGCCCTCGATCCATTATGACCACGGGGTCCTCGCGTGGAACGGGCAATGAGACCAACTATGTGATGCAAAAATTTGCCCGTGCGGTGCTGAACACTAACAACGTCGACTGCTGCGCCCGCGTCTGTCACGGTCCGTCCGTTGCCGGTTTACAGGAGACCCTCGGCAACGGTGCCATGAGCAATTCCATTAACGATATTGAAAACTCAAAATGCCTGCTGGTGTTCGGCTATAACTGCGCCGACTCTCACCCCATCGTCGCCCGACGCGTGCTTAAAGCACGTGAAAATGGCGCAAAAATCATCGTCTGCGATCCGCGTCATATTGAAACGGCACGCATTGCCGATCTTCATCTTCAGTTGAAAAACGGCAGTAACATGGCGCTGGTCAATGCCTTTGGCTATGTCCTGCTTGAAGAGGAACTGTACGACAAAAACTACGTTGCCCGCTTCACAGAAGGGCTTGAGGCTTACCGACTGACGGTAAAAGATTACGCACCCGAGCAGGTTGATCATCTGACGGGCATTCCCGCGCGGGATGTTCGTCAGGCAATGCGCATGTTCGCGGCGGCGCCTTCAGCAACGGTAATGTGGGGAATGGGCGTTACGCAGTTTGGTCAGGCGGTTGATGTGGTGAAAGGTCTCTCCAGCCTGGCGCTGCTCACCGGCAACCTGGGCCGCCCTGCCGTCGGCGTAGGTCCGGTTCGCGGGCAAAATAACGTTCAGGGTGCCTGCGATATGGGCGTTTTGCCCAATATGTTCCCCGGCTACCAGGATGTCACTGACCCGGCGGTCAGACTGAAATTTGCCGATGCGTGGAAAATCAATGTCAGCCGGATGGACGATCGCGTCGGGACGCGTATCACCGAAGTGCCGCATCTCGCGCTGGAAGGTAAGATCAAAGCCTATTACATCATGGGGGAAGATCCGCTTCAGACAGAAGCCGATCTGGGCCTGGTCCGCCGCGGCTTTGAGTCCCTCGATTTTGTGGTGGTTCAGGACATCTTTATGACCAAAACGGCAGAGGTGGCTGACGTACTGCTCCCTACCACGTCATGGGGAGAACATGCTGGCGTGTTCACCTGTGCCGATCGCGGCTTCCAGCGTTTTGGCAAGGCCATTGAGGCCAGCGGCAACGTCAAGCGCGACTGGGAGATCATCAGCCTGCTGGCCACGGAGATGGGCTATCCCATGCATTACGAGAATAACCAGCAGATCTGGGACGAAATGCGCGAGCTGTGCCCCCTCTTCTACGGCGTGACCTACGAAAAAATGGGCGAGATGGGCCATGTCCAGTGGCCCTGCCCAACCCTTGATCATCCCGGCACACCCTATTTGTACAGGGATAATCAGTTCGACACCCCCACTGGCAAAGGCCAGCTGTTTGCTGCCCCCTGGCGCGCTCCGGCCGAGACACCGGATACGGAATACCCGCTGGTACTTTGCACGGTGCGCGAAGTCGGTCACTACTCCTGTCGCTCAATGACCGGGAACTGCGCGGCGCTGCAAAGCCTGGCCGACGAGCCAGGCCGGGTGCAAATGAACCCGGCCGACGCGGATGAGCGTGGGATCGCCGACGGCCAATTGGTCTGGGTACGTTCACGCCGGGGTAAAGTGATCACGCGCGCCAGCATCAGCGAGCGCATCAATGCGGGAGCAATCTATATGACCTACCAGTGGTGGATTGGCGCCTGTAATGAGCTGACGCAGGATAATCTAGACCCGATCTCCAGAACGCCTGAAACGAAATATTGCGCCGTGCAGATGGAGGCGATCGAGGACCAGCGCTGGGCGGAGGATTTTGCGGCTTCTGCATACCAGACCATGAAGACGCGGTTGATCGCTGCGGTTAACGTTTAAATACATTGCCGGGTGGTGGCTATCACTGCCCGGCCAGCTATCCGCTGGCGTTTTACGCTATCTGTTCTGCATAATTATTTTCCAGGTAATCGCGAAGCAGGTTCGGACGGCTCTTTTTCTCCATCAACCTTCTCAACAGTACGATCAGCTCGTAATCGCTTCGCAGATTAAATTTTTGCATCAGCATATATTTATGGGTGAAGACCGTTTTCTGGCTCATCTCCAGCGCCTGAGCGGTCTGCACTACCGACAGCCCTCGGTAAAAATTGACCAAAATACGAATTTGTTGCCGGGATAACCCTTTATGCTGGCAGTCGAAGCAGTTATGTTTAGTCCATGTATAACCCGGTAATTGCGTCCTGAACCACGCGATAAACAGTACGCCACTGATACGATCAAGCGATGCACGTCGAGGGAGAAAAATAATGTCCTGAAAGCAGGAGGGCAACGCCGAAAAGCGCAGTTCATCGTCGACAAACCCTAGCACAATCCCTTTTTGCCGGGCGAGTAACTCGGGAAAACAGGTCAGTGTTTCACCCTGGCATAATGACAGGACAATAATATCGGCCTGACTGACGTTTTCATGGGTCAGCGCCAGGTTAAATGTGATGGCACGATGAAAGTTATGTTTAAAAAAATCCTCGAAAAATTCATGTAGCCCAGCCTGAAAAAATAGATCGGTTTCCTGAATCAGAATATTTAACATAGCTCATACCAACGTCTTTAAAAAAGGCATATCACCGGCGCTCAGTTGTACTGCATCGTCATCACCACAACTGCACTGATGCTTCCCGGCGTGACGCCACCCGTCACGGATTTAACCGAGGCCTGCATAGCCATTGTCGCGGTTCTGTCGGCACCAATAGTTTGAGTCATGCCAGAGCCTGTTCCTTTAAGCGTACCCGTTTGGGCATCGCGCATGGCTATCGCCACGTGCGTGGCCGAACCGCTGTTCATAAAATAGTCCGCGCCCGCCGCGGGATCGGGGCTGCCGGTAAAAGAGACGGTCACACTCTGCGTTCCCGTTGGGCACTGGGTGAACAGCAGACTAAATGGCACCGGATCCGATGTTGAGCCCGGCGTCGCCATATTGGTTGCCTGAATATTGCCCAGATTGACATCGAGGCTGTTACTCCCGCCATTAAATATGCACGGCGACGCAACGATATTTCCCGTCACACCGATGTTGACGCTATCAGCGGTGAAAGCCTTCCCGCTGAGTAAAGCCAGTAACAGCAGTGTCCCGTATATTATTTTCATCTTCGTACCTGCTACTGATAGGTCAAATTAAGGGTGGCGGAGGCATTTGCTGAACCTGACTCCACGCGGTTCAACGTCTGGTAATATCGGGCCGTTAACGGCAATGTCTCTTGCCCGCCGGCAGACTGCCGCAAGAATAGTCGGCTGTTCATCACCAGCGGCACACCGTTATAGATAAGCTGCACCCCAACCCCTTTTGCGGTGCCGGCATTTCCCTGCCCGGTTAAGGCCATCACGCTGGTATTGGCGCTGTCCGGATTCTGTATTCCACTGAGCGAGACCGTAATATTGGTTCCGGCGGCGCAGGTTAAGCCCAGGTTTTGCGTGTTCTGTGCTCCCGCTGGCGTGGTGCCCACCACGGTGCCGAACGCCGAGGCGGGGATATCCCCGATCGGAAACGTCAGCTGTGACGTATTCACCGTGCACGCCATGGCATTAATGGTTCCGGCGGTGAGCTGCGTGGTCAGGCCGTCACGATAGATGCCGTCGCTCCCCTGAAGCGTCACGACGCCGATCGCCCCCGGGGTTAACGCCCCCGATGAGACCGGGCCAGTCACCACCAGCTCAATCCTCCCGCCATACCAGTCGACATAGGAGGTCTGCGCATTGTACGAGAACGTATTGCTCGGGTTTTCAAAATAGGCGTTGGAGGAAAAGCGTATGCCTATCCCGCTGACGTTAGTGTTGTACACATGATTGCCGTAGCTGCTCAACGTGGCGCTGTTGTAGCGCATGCTGAATCCCAGCATCAGCGGATTAGCACATCCAGTAAGATAGGAACCTGTGGCTGTCGCCGCGCCGGAAAAGACCACCGTGCCGACAGGCGCATCACGCTGCACGTTAATCGTCCCCACGGACAGGGTTGACAGCTGCGGCGTGATGGTGGTGCACGTACCGGCACGGGCGAGGTTTCCCGCCGCGAGCAAACAGAGAAGCAAAATCACGATAAGCCATTTCATGTTAACGTTCCTGACGGCAGGAGGCGCGCATGTCAGCGATCCCACCGAATGTTGAGTGTGTCGGCAGGCTGAAATCAGCGCGGCATTGCTGGCTGGGCTGACTCCCCCATGTTGCGACTAACGTCCCCTCCTCGCGCATACCGGTTAAATAAACCTGGCCGCGATCGCCCACAATAAAACTGCTGCTCTCATCACCGACAAGGGTGACCACCGCCCCAAACGGAACGGCGCGTTCGTTGTCGGTCAAGGTCATCAGCACCCGGCGACCTGACTGCGGCAAATAATCGGCTCTCACCACCGCTCCCCGTGTCGGCGTTACCGTGCGGGTGTTGATCTCCAGTTCGACATCCTCCGGCATATTTTCCGGATCGAGAGTGAGATCGTTTTTTCGGTAGACCGAAAGGTTGCTCACGACCGTATAACCGCGAACATCTGTCCGTACACCGGGCTGATTGCGGATATCCACGCCGTGGGCGCCAGGCGCTTTAATTAAGGCGTTGGTCTCCCCCAGCGGCTGAGAAAGCGTGATGCCATCAGCATGGGCGAGAATGCCGCCTTGTAGCCCGTAATTCAGGCGTTCACTGTTTTTGTCATAACCATACCCCGCCGTGGCTTCGCCATAGGTGCCTCTGTAGTCCGCGTTAACGTTGCCGGTATAGCCCACGCCCTCTGTGCCGTATCCCTGCTGCACGTTCCAGTTCAGGGCTCGGTTTTCGAGTGCCACCCCGTTCAGACCGATGCTGTGTGTCGTCCCGTTATTCCTGCTGGCGTTCATGCCATAGTTCGCCCATGTCTGCGGCAAAAATTTATCCAGCGGAATGCTGATGTTGAACGCCAGAAGCTGGTCGTGAACAGCGTTTTTTTGGTTGTCGCGGGTTTCTGACGCTGAGCGGACATTTTTGCTGTAGGTCCATGTCAGGCCATAGCTGATGTTGTGCCAGTAGTTGCTATAGCCGACGCTCCACGAAGCCATCGACTTACCGTCATTCCAGTAATCTTCCTGCGCCGCACTGAGGGTAAGCGCGCCCAGGTTGTCCCCCAGCGTCTGGCTCATTGTCAGCTCGGCACGGTTACGTCGCCTGTCCTGAAGCGCGCTGCTGTCGCCGTACGAATCGAGGACCTCCTGCATCCCGTAATAGCCGCGGGTCGAGTAGCGATACCCGGCAATCGAAAAGTTCGTCCCGGTATTAATAAAATTCTTGCTGTATCGGGCCCGCCACGACTGACCGCTTGTTTTCGCGGCATGCTCCGGCGTTGACCAGCCCTGGGTGAGGTCTGCGGATATCGCCCCGAGAACGCCCATGTTCTTGCCCACCCCCAGAGCCGCCGACTGGTACTTATCTGCCCCCTGAACGCCGCCATAGAGCGTGAGGCCGTAAGGGAGGCCGTAGATTCCGGTCAGTTGCCCGAAGGGGGTTTTCTCCACGCTACGGTTATACGATCGATACTGCCCGGCGGTAAGGGCATATTTCAGGCGCCCCTCCCGTTGCAGGACCGGCAGCGAAGCGTACGGCAGGGTGAAATGTTGCTCACTGCCATCGGCTTCGACGATCGTGACTTCAAGATCGCCCGCGCCGCCGGTGGGATACATATCCGCGATCTCAAACGCGCCCGGCGCCACATAGCTTTGGTAGATTTGATAGCCATTCTGACGCACCACGACCTGCGCGTTAGTTCGCGCAATACCGCGCACCACCGGCGCATAGCCTTTCAGAGAATCCGGTAGCATGTCGTCGTCGGACGCCAGCTGGACGCCGCGAAAAGGCATGCTGTCAAAGACATCGGCAGGGGCGGAACTGTCTCCGAGCGTAAGCTGGGCTTGCAGGGGAATAATCGCGCGCTGCATCAAGGTATAGACATTGTCCCACTTATCCTGGCCGGACGCATCGCGGGACCAGGTGGTGTAGTTGCGTAACCGCCAGGGACCGACGTTGATCCCCGGTCGCAGGTTTGCATACTGACTGTCGCTGCGGGTGCCTGCCCCGCTTCTTGCCCGGCTGTTCGCGCCGCTCAGGCTGTAGTTGAGCATGGCCGCGGTAATGCCTTCATCCCACATCTCCGGCGGAACGTAACCTCTCGCTGGCAGATCTATGGCCGCCTGTGGGATGCTGATTGCCAGACGCTGGGCGCCAAACTGGAAGTCCGCGCTGGCCTGTGGAATCGCCTTGAGATCGGCGCATTCACCTTGCCCGGCGTCGAGCTGCGGGAAAAGCGCCGTTTTCACGCCCCACGCTTTTAACTGCCTGATACTCAGGCACGGCTGCAACGTTTCACTGCCGTTAGCATCCTTCACTGCCATGAAACGAATATCCCGCGTTTCCAGCAGCCGATCGTCAAGAATAATATCAACGAGGTACGTCCCGGGCGCCTGCGAGCCGGATTCAAAGGCAGATAAATCCGCTTTTCCCATTCCGGGATTATCCAGTTCTACCAGTTCCGTATTAAACGTCTCACTGGCATACAGCGTGGGAGAGAAACCCGCAAGCGCGAGGGCAATGAATATTGCCAGGCGCGCAGGCTGCACTGTATTAAATGCCGTTGTCATGACGAGCACCCGATTAATGCAAAGTGATCACAAACTGGCCCGGTGTAATTCGCCAGGATTGCCATAATCGTTAATGACTTTAAACGTCAGCGTATTGCCATTGGTCCCATTCGGTAACGGGAAACGAACTGAGCCTGAAGGCATTACGTAGGTGACATCGTCAAGTTTTTTACCCCCGACCGTTATTTCATTGAAATTGATAACGTACGGCGTAGGGTTATTTACCTGCAGAGCATTTCCCGCACGATGCCAGGTTAATTTGTTGGTTTGTTCCTCAGGGGTAGACGCACGAAGGCTCTCTGGCCGATAAATAAGTTTAATCCGCGTTTTGACGGCAATTTGCAGCGAGTTCATCTGCTTTGAAGCTGATGGAATAGCTTTAATGTTCAGCCAGAATAAACTCTCCTGCCCCTGAGGCAGCGAGCCTGTCATGACAATACGCTCAAGGTTTTTTTGCCCGCCATCCAGCCGATACAGCGGAGGCGTAATAATAAAAGGCGCTTTACCGGATTGCCCATCCTGAACATCAATCCACGACTGGATTAAATAAGGAACGTCATCAGGATTGGTGATACTTATTGACGCTTCTTTTTTTGCCCCATCGAAAATAATGCGGGTGCCGCCAATAACTACTCCAGCACTGGCGGATGTTAACGTCAGCGATAACAGCGCCATCGCCAGGCCAGTTGTCGTTATAAAACGCATTTCAATACCTCATAAAACAAGGGGCCGGGAAGCCCCCTGCTAATTACTGCCAATGACTTAGTTGTAAACCACTGAGAAGTTCGCGACCGAGTTAGCCGGGCCCGCGGTCACGGACGCTGCGGTGGAGATATACTGCGCGTAGAAGTTCAGTGTATTATCAGCCGTACTGCTGAGCGCGTAGGTATAGCTGTTGCTGCCGTACAGCGGCAGATCGGCTTTATCTGCAGTCATCAGGTTAATCGCTACCCCTGTGGCCGCCCCCGCCACGGACGTATCAATCGCCAGCAGGCTGGCGTTGGTTAAATCCGGCGTACCGTCAAAACGGACTTTTGCATTGGTGACCGTCACAGGACAGTTTTTCAAAATAATATTAAACTGCGTCGCAGCCGTTCTGGCTCCCGCCGTCGGGAATTCCGTTTTATAATAATCGCCCAATACCACCACCTGGTTCTGAGATGCCACATCTACGTCGCAGGCAGAATCCAGAATATTTCCGTTAAAATTAACGGTACCTGCCGCTGCAAATGCATTGGTCATGGTGAGTACAGAACCTGCCGCTAACATTGCCATCATCAATTTTTTATTCATAATTATCTTTCCTGTATTACTTTATTTATTACCGATATTCAATTGCAGAAATAAAACCCCTTTCGACGAATCAAAATTTATACAACTCTTTTTCTACGCACAATCGATTTTAGGGTCTAGCTGTAGACTCTCTTTTAACAAAAACAAAACAAATTACTTTGGAAATATCTTAACAATAAAGTCCCCGGTCTACTTTTAGACCTAAGTCAAAAATGTTTCAAATTCAACTAATTAACACTCATTAATAGGCAAGTCTATAATTAGACTCGACGAAAATATTCCCTGACTAACTGTTTTTTAAGATAATTCTTTATGTCGATCAAAAAATGATCGCATCAGTGTATGAGGCCTCTTATGAACACCCGTATTGCGCCCGTTTCAGGCAATGAAATAACAACAGTGCTTGGCGCTAAGCCTCTTAAGCACATTGAAAAAATAATCGATAATGTTTTGCCGCATACGGAAAGATGCATCATGGCTAAAGGTGAAGTCATCCATTATTATTCCGGTGATATCCGCCAGTGCTTTTTACTGTTACATGGCAGCGTGGCATTGCATCGTCGAGGTGACGGTATCGTCTTAAATTCCGAATCCGCACCTTTTATACTCGGCGTGAGCAGCCAGTTTTCTTCTGAGCACCTCTACGTCAGAGCGCTGGAAACTTCAGAGGTGGCTAGCGTTACGCTGGAGCGTTTTAATCACGTAGTCGCACAACAGAATTTATGGGAGTCCTTCTCGAACCTGCTGATCTATACCGCATCGCGGGTTTACGAACATTGTGCCCAGATATCGCAGATGTCGGCTTACGACATTATCCGCTTTCAGCTGGTAGAACTGATGCAGGAGCCGGAAGCCATAAGACAAAGCATTACCGCCGCAGCCTATATCAAAAGCCGCACCTATCTTTCACGCAGCGGCATTATGCGGATCCTGGCGGAGTTGCGGACGGGGAAATACATCACTATGGAGCGCGGCGTGCTAATCGAGATCCATCACTTACCCCGCAAGTACTGAGGCTGTTTTTATCTCTGGAGAAGGTGGAAAATAAGAGCGACACTATAGAAAGTACAGTCTCTTTCCAGGTTAACGCTATGTCTTCTGACAAACCATCGCATCGCGGCTCTCCCTATGCCCAGGAACTGATTTCCCACTTACAGCCGCACTGCACCACGCATAAAACCGATCCCGGTGAGCAACTTGATCTCCAGGTTAACGGGCAGAGTATGTGTTATTTAATTCTAGAGGGCACAATCGCGATATACAGAAGAAGCGACGACATGATGCTTACCACCGCGCGCAGTCCCGCCCTGTTTGGCCTCGCTAACCTGACGGACATATATTTTAACGATTATCTCAAAACGGTGACGCCATGCCTGATCGGCGTGCTAGCAACCGATCGGGTGGCAGAAGTTATCAAAGAGAAGGCGTTATGGGGGCTGCTTTCTAATCATCTGATGTTTGTCTATAACCGCCTTTATCACAACGTCATGCCGAAAGGTGCGCCAACGGCTTACGAGATGATTCGTCAGCAGCTCATGATGCTGATGCAGGAAGATGACAACTACCGACGCAGCGTGACGGCGGAAAGGTACATCCGGGATAAAACCCGGCTTTCCCGCAGCGGCGTAATGCGGATACTGGCTGACCTGAAAACGGGCGGGTTCATCGAAATGGAAGAAGGCCGGCTCATTAAAATTAACAAACTGCCTGCCAAATACTGAGTTTCAGACACAAAAAAGGCCGCGCGGGCGGCCTTTTCTTCACTGCTCAATGGACGTGAACGCCCAACCGCCAGGCAAAGTAGATCTCTTCTTTCAGCTCGTTTGAAGAGAGCGCCAGCAAATCCGTAAATTCCAGCTCAAGTTGTTTCAGCTTTTTCAGGTACTGCGCCGGAGACAGATTGCTTTTATCGCGACGTAAATATTCAATTGCCAGCTGTGTTGGGGTTATTTCAGTATCCATGATGTCCTCGCTTATGTTCAAAACGTGACCAGTATATCACAATCAGGCGGCTAATTTTTGACCAAAAGCAAGACATTCGGAAACTTTACACAACGGCCGTCGTCAGTCTGGATGAACAACACAGGCGATCCTGCTCGTCCAGAATATCAATCTGCCACACCTGATGACGACTTCCGGCGTGCAGTGCGCGGCAAACACCGCGCACGCGCCCGCTGCGAACGGAGCGGATGTGGTTGGCATTGACCTCCAGCCCGACCACCTTCTGCTCCCCTTCCGTACACAGGTAACCCGCGACCGACCCCAGCGTTTCGGCCAGCACGACGGACGCACCGCCGTGCAGCAGGCCAAACGGTTGATGAGTACGACTGTCTACTGGCATCGTCGCTTCAAGTTCATTATCGCCAATGCGCGTAAACTGGATATCCAGCAAACCGACCATGTTTTCCGCACCCATGGCATTTAAGGCCTGCAGAGTGACCGCACGTTTCCAGATCATCCGATAATCTCCAGTAAAGCCTGCAAGGGATGGCGAACGCCGTTACCTTCCACCCGTTTCACCTGGCTGCGGCAGGAGTAGCCCGTCGCCAGACAGCGGTTACGCGGCAGGCGCTGCATTGCCTGGTGCCACGACAGCTCGTAAATGCCGAGCGAGTTAGCGTGGTTTTTGACTTCATGACCGTAGGTTCCGGCCATACCGCAGCAGCCCACGCTGACGCTTTCCAGCTTCGCGCCAAAGCGGGCGAAGATAGAAGCCCACTGGGCAGGCGCCGTCGGCAGCGCGGTCACTTCAGTGCAGTGCCCAAACAGGTACCAGGATTCTCCGCTGACCTCCTGAGGGGCCGTTTGCTTCAGCACCGCAGGCAGCCACTCATGCACCAGTAAGACCTGAAAATCACCGCGCTTATCGCCGAGCGTCTGCTTATATTCATCCCGGTAACAGAGCACCAGCGCCGGATCGACGCCCACCATTGGCATATCGAGCTGCGCCACGCGATTCAGGAAATCTGAAGTTTTCTGCGCGGTTTTCGCGAAGCGGGTCAGGAAACCTTTAATGTGCTGCGCCTTGCCGTTCGGCGAGAACGGCAGTACCACCGGCTGGTAGCCAATTTTCTCTGCCAGACGGACAAAATCAGCCACCACCTGCGCATCGTAATAGCTGGTAAACGGATCCTGCACCACCAGCACCACCTTCGCTTTCTGCTCAGGGCTTAATGCTTCCAGTTGTTCCAGGGTCATGTTCGCCGAGCGGTGCCCCACCAGCCGACGCTGGAGCGATGGCACCGACAGCAGCGGCAGATCCACCATGCCGATATGTTTTTCAGACAGTTTGCGCACCAGCGGCTGATTGATAAAGAAGTTAAAGGTTTTTGGCGCACGAGCCATTAGCGGCGCGTAACTCTCCACCGTTGCCACCAGATGATCGCGCATCGGGCGCAGATAACGCGTGTGGTACAGCTGGAGGAAGCGGGAACGGAATTCCGGCACGTCAATTTTAATCGGACACTGGGTTGAACACGCCTTGCACGCCAGGCAGCCGGACATCGCCTCTTTCACCTCATGCGAGAAATCGTATTCGCCTTTATTCGCATGCCAGCTGTTGCGGGTCCGTTCGATGAGCCTGCGCAGGCTGGCGCGTTTTTCCGGCAGCTCCAGTTCCAGCTTGAGCGGGTCAATGCCGCGGTCAGCCAGCAGGCGCAGCCATTCGCGCACCAGCGTCGCACGTCCTTTTGGGGAGTGGATGCGGTTGCTGGTGATTTTCATCGACGGACACATCGGGCTTTTCACATCGAAGTTGAAGCACAGCCCGTTGCCGTTGCACTCCATCGCGCCGCGCCAGGAAGCGCGAACCGCAATCGGAATTTGTCGGTCATAGGTGCCGCGCTTGACGGCGTCTACCTGCAACATCGGCGCATCAACGCCCTCTGGCGGGCAGATTTTACCCGGGTTAAGACGGTTATCAGGATCAAAAGCGGCTTTCACCTTACGCAGCTCGGCGTAGAGTTGTTCGCCAAAAAACGCCGGGCTGTACTCGGCGCGGAATCCTTTGCCATGCTCTCCCCATAACAAACCGCCATATTTGGCCGTAAGGGCCACGACCTCGTCGGAGATCTCCTTCATCAGGATCTCCTGCTGCGGATCGCACATGTCCAGCGCCGGGCGCACGTGTAGCACACCCGCGTCAACGTGCCCGAACATGCCATAGCTCAGACCATGGCTGTCGAGCAGCGCACGAAACTCCACAATATAATCCGCCAGATGCTCCGGCGGCACGCAGGTATCTTCCGCAAATGGAATCGGCTTCGCCGCCCCTTTCGCGTTACCGAGCAGCCCCACCGCCTTTTTACGCATCGCGTAGATTCGCTCGATGCCGGAGAGGTCGTTACACAGCTGCCAGCCAATGACGCCGCCCTCACCCTGTGCAATCAACTCGTCCAGACGCTGGCAGAGCGTGCTCACCTGGCTCTCAATCAGCTCTGCGTCATCGCCGGCGAACTCGACGATGTTCAGACCGAGCATCTCTTTATCCGGCACGTCGGTAATCAGTTCGCTCACCGAATGCCAGACAATATCTTCCCGGGCCAGGTTCAGGACTTTTGAATCAACGGTTTCCACCGACAGCGCCCGCGCCTCCACCATAAACGGGGCATTACGCAGCGCGGAGTCAAAGGAGTTGTATTTGACGTTCACCAGACGGCGCACCTTCGGCAGCGGGGTGATATCCAGACGCGCTTCGGTGATAAAGGCCAGCGTACCTTCTGACCCGGTCAGTATGCGGGTAAGATCGAACTGGCTCAGATCGTCATTAAAGACATGGCGCAGATCGTAGCCCGTCAGGAAGCGATTGAGCTTCGGGAATTTGTCGAGGATCAGTTCGCGATTTTCGCGGCAGCGCTCCAGCACGGTGCGATAAATCCGTCCGCTGGTGGTGCTCTCTTTTGCCAGCGTTTCAGCCAGTTCGACCGGCAACGGCTGGGTATCGAGAATATCGCCCCCCAGCAGCACCGCCCGCACACCCATGACGTGATCGGAGGTTTTGCCGTAGACCAGCGAGCCCTGCCCTGAGGCATCGGTGTTGATCATCCCGCCAAGGGTTGCGCGGTTACTGGTGGAAAGCTCGGGCGCAAAAAAATAGCCATACGGTTTTAAAAACTGATTCAGCTGATCTTTGATTACCCCCGCTTCCACACGCACCCACCCCTCTTCCGGGTTGATCTCAATGATGCGATTCATATAGCGGGACATATCAACGATGATGCCCTGGTTCAGCGCCTGCCCATTGGTGCCCGTCCCGCCGCCGCGCGGGGTAAAGACCAGGGAGCTGAAACGCTCCTGCGACGCCAGACGGGCGATGAGGGCCACATCGGCGGTAGAGCGCGGGAAAACGACGGCATCGGGAAGAAGCTGGTAAATACTGTTATCGGTTGCCATCGTCAGCCTGTCGGCATAATCGGTGGCGGTATCACCTGTAAAACCCTGTTGCTCCAGTGCCTGCAAAAAATTAAGCACCAGTTGAACGACGCCCGGTGCCTGAGAAATCTGTGGGATCATTGCTGTCGACCCTAATGAGAAGAGTGTGAAATCGTTTGCGTTGTGTCTGGAAAGTTTTATCACATTTTTTTCTTATGTGCTTCGTAGAATTACGGGCAAAATCCGCCTGTCAAAAATCGCTGAAATCACTAATGATTAGAGAGATGCGGTTTATATTCCCATCAGCCTTGCTGGTGTTCATTTAAGGAAAGTTTCGTTTATGGTCAATCTTCGTCAGCCCAGGGATGTCGCACAGATACTGCTGTCGGTGCTGTTCTTAGCCATTATGATTATTGCGTGTCTGTGGATTGTTCGTCCTTTCGTGCTCGGATTTGCCTGGGCCGCGACCGTCGTGGTCGCAACCTGGCCTTTACTCTTACGTTTGCAGAAACTGCTGTTTGGTCGCCGCGGCCTTGCCGTGCTGGTGATGACGCTGCTGCTGTTCCTGCTGTTTATTATTCCCATTGCGCTGCTGGTTAACAGCCTGGTTGACAGCAGCGGCCCGGTTATTCGCGCGGTCACCAGCGGTGACATGACGCTGCCGGATCTCGCGTGGCTGAACAGCATTCCTGTTGTGGGCGCAAAACTATACAGCGGCTGGCACAGCCTGCTGGAGATGGGCGGTAGCGCCCTGATGGCCAAAGTGCGCCCGTACATCGGCACAACCACCACCTGGTTTGTCGGGCAGGCTGCGCATATTGGTCGCTTCATGATGCACTGTACGTTGATGCTGGTCTTCAGCGCCCTGCTGTACTGGCGCGGCGAGCAGGTTGCGCTGGGGGTACGCCATTTCGCCACCCGACTGGCAGGTAAACGCGGCGATGCGGCCGTGCTGCTGGCAGCCCAGGCCGTTCGCGCGGTGGCGCTCGGCGTGGTGGTCACAGCGCTGGTGCAGGCGGTGCTTGGCGGCATCGGGCTGGCTGTTTCCGGCGTACCTTATGCCACTATTTTCACCGTTGTCATGCTGATGACCTGTCTGGCACAGCTTGGTCCGCTGCTGGTGCTGGTTCCCTGCATTATCTGGCTTTACTGGACGGGGGACACGACCTGGGGCACGGTGCTGCTGGTATGGAGCTGCGTGGTGGGCACCATGGATAACGTGATTCGTCCTCTCCTCATCCGCATGGGCGCTGATCTGCCGCTGATTCTGATCCTGTCCGGGGTGATCGGGGGGTTGATTGCCTTCGGCATGATTGGCCTGTTTATCGGTCCGGTGCTGCTTGCGGTAACCTGGCGTCTCTTCTCTGCCTGGGTGCATGAAGTGCCGCCACCCGGAACCGATCCGGACCTCATCTTAAGCGAACTTGAAGAGCTGGAAGATAAGAACGCGCAGTAATAACCTTTGCCGGGTGGCGCTAGCGCTTACCCGGCCTACACTCTTCGCAGGAATACTTAAACGTTGCTAAACTATTTATTCTCTGCGCACTGGTCAGACCCGCCTTTTCATGCCTAAAACCGTCATTCTCTTCAAGAAATCTTTACCTCCCTTTAACTATTGAGACGAATCCGATCGACTCATAAAGTTGGCATGCCTACTATTAAGACACGGTTATAAATCAACACCTTGATTTATAAGCATGGAAATCCCCTGAGTGAAACAACGAATTGCTGTGTGTAGTCTTTGCCCATCTCCCACGATGGGCTTTTTTTTTATTTACCTTATGCTGAGCGCACAGGATTTAGGCGTGTTTTAAACGAAACAACCGTTCATTACAGACGGATGAATAGCGATGAAAGAGTTTTACTGTTTAGTTCCATTCGTCATAAGCATATGCCATTTCACTATCAACTGAATATCTTTCTCGTACCAACAGCCAATTGGCGTTCCTAAAAACGCCATCATTTAGCTTTATCTTTTATACTTTTTTCAACCTGAGCATGAAGATTCATGCAGTTTATATACCCTTCTCTACGCGCTGCGTTGACTTCCGTAGCGTGTCTTAACTCCATTGCTAACAACTTATCTTCCATGACAGAAAGGCGATAAATCAGGGCGCACACAATCATTAAAAGAATAATGAATAACACCGAAATATCTACAACCACTTAACCTCTCCAGTTACTTATTGAATCCTGAGTTCTGACGCTATGCACTGTAGGTCTTCGTTTTCCCTGCATTGCGTTGTCATGTAGCCGTTGCACAGGGAACTTAAATCAGACAGAGTCCGTATCTTCATTTAAATTTCATCTTTTATAGCTCATCAAACCTATCAGGCTATCTGGCGCAGTCCTGCAACCAGCAGACGGTGAGGAGTAGCTATATCAGTTCCAGGCTCAGAGCAAGGCGGCTAAGACTATTCTTATGCGAACTATTTTTTTAAGTTATTAGTGCTTTGTAAGTTCATTTTCTTCTTTTAATTGCTTGAAAGAGGACTCGCCTTTGTGGCCAGGCGAGTCCTGAATATTAATTTTTACAAATTTCACTCCTACTCAACATCTGCCATTCCCCCTCCAGCACCCGCGTCTCCCCGGTCACCTGCACGTTCACCACCTCGCGAATATCCGCCGAGGACGCGCCAACCTGTAGCTCAAATTCACCTGGCTCGACAATTCGCTTCCCGTCCCGGCGGGTGAAATTAAACATCTCCACCGGCAAGGTAAAGGTCAGGGTGGCGGTTTCTCCCGGTGAAAGCGTAACGCGTTGAAACGCTTTCAGCTCCTGAAGCGGACGAACCTGCGTCGCGACTTTGTCACGCACGTACACCTGTATTACTTCGCTGCCGCTGCGCTCCCCGATGTTGCTGACATCGACGCTTAACACCACCTCTCCGTCGACCGGGACGTGGCTTTCAGCGAGACGCGCCGCACTCCAGCGAAACTGCGTCCAGCCAAGACCGTAACCGAACGGGTAAAGTGCGCCAAAATGGAACGCAAACGGCGTACCGCCGCTTTTCAGCTTGTGGTTATAGTAGTACGGCATCGCCCCGGCGTTTTTCGGCACGCTGACTACCAGCCTGCCCTGCGGCTCCGCGCGGCCGGTTAAGATATCGGCAATCGCCCAGCCCCCTTCCTGCCCCGGCGCCCAGGCCATCATCAGCGCGGCCACCTTCTCTTCCAGCCCCTGAAGGTTATAAGGACGCCCGCCCGTCATGACGACAATTACCGGCTTGCCGGTTGCCACCAGCTCCTCCAGCAGCTGTTGCTGCACGCCCGGCAGATTCAGCGAATCGGTATCCGATCCTTCCCCCACGGTGCCGCTCTGGAATAGCCCGGCGAGGTCGCCCACGCAGGCCACCACCACGTCACTCTCTTTTGCCGCGCTCACGGCTTCGGGGATCAAATCCGTGCGTTGTGAAACCGGCGATTGCTGCATCGGTTTACCGCCGCTGTCGCCCGGGAACACCGGCGCACCCGCCATCCGTTTTTCGATAATGTGGCACCCTTTGGCGTAACGTATCTGCGATGCACCAAGGTACTGTTCCAGCGCCGCGCGCGGGGTTGTCACCTGCGAGGTCTCTTCAACCATATCGCTGATGATCAGGTGAACCGGGAAGCTGTAGCCGCTCAGTAACGCCAGCGGATCGTCCGCCGTCGGCCCCACTACCGCTACACGGGGTTTTCCGCCGAGGGGCAAAATGCCGTTATTTTCCAGCAGCGTGATCGATTTTGTTGCCACCTCGCGCGCCACCTGCCGGGTCGCCTCATTCTGCAAATCGATACCTTTTTCGTCGGCGTACGGTTTTTCAAACAGCCCGAGACGGAATTTTTCACTTAGCACGCGCGCCACAATCTCATCCACTTTCGCCATTGAGATAAGCCCACGCTCTACCGCTTCCGCCAGATGACGCGCGCAGTCATCCTTCGGCAATTCCACGTCCAGCCCGGCGTTAAACGCCAGCGCCGCCGATTCTGCTGGATCGTGAGAAATCCCGTGGTGCTGGTGCAGCAGGCTGACGCCGCCGTAATCCGCGACAATAATGCCGTCGAAGCCCCACTGTTCACGCAGCACGGTGGTGAGCAGGAAATGGTCGCTGTGCCCTGGCTGATTATCGATGTCATGATAGGCTGGCATCACCGAACCGGCGTTGGCCAGCTTCACCGCCATCTCAAACGGTAGCAGGAAGGTATCGTTTAGCTCGCTGAAACCCAGATGGACCGGCGCATGGTTGCGCGCCCCTTCGCTGAAGGAGTGCCCCACGTAATGTTTCAGGGTCGCCAGCAGATCGCGCTTATCGCCCTGCAACCCCTTCACGTACGCCGTCGCCATCACCCCTACCAGCCACGGATCTTCCCCAAAGGTCTCTTCCGTCCGTCCCCAGCGCACATCGCGCGAGACATCCAGCACCGGGGCCAGCCCCTGCTGGCATCCGACAGACCGGGCCTCGTTGCCAATCTGCTCCGCCGCGCGCTGCACCAGCGCCGGGTCCCAGGTGGAACCGTAGTTCAGCGACGACGGGAACAGGGTTGCATCTTTGCACAGCAGCCCCACCAGACACTCCTCATGAAACAGCGCCGGAATGCCGAGCCGGGTCTCCTCCATCATCATACGTTGCAGGCGGTTAGCGGCACGCACGCCGGTTTTTGCATCAACAATGTGCGTGCCGAGCGGACGGGTGATCTGCCCGACGCCCAGCTTCAGCCTTTCGCTGAGGGACGCCTGTTCGCTCACGCCGGCGAACTCATCGCTCAAATCGCTGCGCTCGCGGTGGTTGCCGTGTTCATCGAGGATCAGCCAGTACGCGTGCATCTGGGCAAATTTCTCTTCCGGCGTCATACGCGCCAGTAAATCAGCGACACGCTCGTGTACGGGACGTCCCGCGTCCTTGTAGATCACAGTCATGGTTTACTCCTGTAGTGCGGATTGGGTTACCGGGCTGAGCTGCCCCGCATCGTTTCGAATGTCTCGCTTGCTGGCCAGCTCACGGGCAATGGAATCCACCAGTCGGCTGTTGAGTTTGTAGATAGCAAGGAGCGCCACCATGCAGAGGAACAGCGCGCAGGGGATCAGGGTGAACAGGGCATTGATGGTTGCGAGGACGTGAGGCGCCTGGTTTGCCTGTCCGGGCGCGTAATCCACCATGCCCAGCACCCAACCGACTACCGCCCCACCCAGCGCCAGCCCAAACTTGATGGCAAACAGGGCGGTAGAAAAGACCAGCCCGTCCAGACGGCGGCCGCTGCGGTGTTCTTCATAATCAACCACATCGGAGAACATGGTCCATTGCAGCGGTGTGGTCAGGTTCTGAATAAAACTAAACACAATATTCAGACCGAATATCAGCCACACCTGCGAAGGAGGAATGAAGAAAATCAACGCGCCAAAAATAACGAAAGAAATAATGGTCCACTGATAGGCACGTACGCGATCAAATTTCCCCAGCAGGCGTTCAGATAATAATGCGCCGCTTAAGGATGCCACCATGCCGGAAACAATAAAGGCAAAGACCAGTTCAGGACGTAACAGAACATAGTTAACGTAATACATGGTCGCAGAGCCACGCGTCACGACGGCGGTTAACAGTAAAATATTAAACAGAAAAACAATTCGCCACTGGCTGTTGGCGGCCAGCAGTTTTAAATCCGTCAGCATCGAGCCGGAGGTGTCATTGCGCGGCGAGTAACGCTCCCGGGTCATAAAGAAGCAGCAGAAGAATAAAATAATACCCAGCAGCCCCATCAGGCTCATGGCATAGAAATAACCTTTTTGCACATTCCCCTGACCTAATAATGAGACCAGCGGCAGCGCGATGACCGTTACAATCAACCCGCCGATAAACGACAGGCCAAAGCGCCAGGATTGCAGCGAGTGGCGCTCGCGCGGGTCGAGCGTCAGCGCGCCGGGCATGGCGCAGTATGGAACGTTAATCGCGGAGTAGATCAGGCTCAGGATGGCATAGGTTACGCAGGCATAGACAATTTTCGCCGTCTGCCCGGCATCCGGTACGTAGAAGGTAATCAGGCAGCTCACGCCAAACGGAATGGCAAACCAGAGCAGCCAGGGACGAAAACGACCGTGGCGGGTCTGAGTGCGGTCCACCAGCGCGCCAATACACGGATCGACAAACGCATCGATCACGCGCACCACTAAAAACATGGTGCCCATAATGGCCGCCGGCAAACCGAATACGTCCGTATAGAAATACGCGAGAAATAACGTTGCCGTTTGCCAGACCAGCGCGCTGGCCATATCACCGAGGCCATAACCTATTTTATCTTTGGTACGTAATACAGAGGAGATTGTCATTGTTATTTGCCTTTTTATCAGGTTAAAACGTATTTCAACCAGTCGCGCATCATCCCGACGGATGTACGCGGTAAGGCTCAAGTATTAGCAACGCCCTGCCCACTAACAATTGTCTAAATTAACAGATAAATTATGATATTTGGTTTTTTGCTTTATTTGTGATGGTGAGCATATTCGCAGGAAAATAAAAAAGGCGAGGACAGATATCCTCGCCTTTTTCAGGTTATGCAGGTTTTACTTGTTCAGCTCTGCCAGGCTCAGCCAGGTTTGCACCACGGTGTCCGGGTTCAGGGAGAGGCTATCAATCCCCTCATCCATCAGCCAGGCCGCAAAGTCTTCATGGTCAGAAGGACCCTGCCCGCAGATCCCGACATATTTACCCTGTTTCTTCGCCGCACGGATGGCCATGGAGAGCAGCGCTTTCACCGCCTCGTTACGCTCATCAAACAGCTCAGAGACGACGCCGGAGTCGCGGTCCAGGCCGAGCGCCAGCTGCGTCATATCATTCGAACCAATGGAGAAGCCGTCGAAGTGCTCCAGGAACTGCTCGGCCAGCAGGGCGTTGGACGGAATTTCACACATCATGATGATCTTCAGCCCGTTCTCGCCGCGCTTCAGCCCCTGACGCGCCAGCTCATCCACCACCGCTTTCGCCTGATCCACGGTACGGACGAACGGGATCATGATTTCCACGTTGGTCAGCCCCATGTCGTTGCGCACGCGTTTTACCGCCTCGCACTCCAGCGCGAAGCAGTCGCGGAAGCTTTCCGACACGTAGCGTCCGGCGCCGCGGAAGCCCAGCATCGGGTTCTCTTCTTCCGGCTCGTAGCGTTCGCCTCCCACCAGGTTGGCATATTCGTTGGACTTAAAGTCCGACAGACGCACGATCACGCGTTTCGGGTAGAAGGCCGCGCCGAGCGTGGCGATGCCTTCCGTCAGGCGGCCGACATAGAACTCTCTCGGCGAGTCGTAACCCTTCATCATCTCGCGGATTTCGTTTTGCAGCTTCGCGTCCTGGTCGTCAAACTCCAGCAGCGCGCGCGGGTGCACCCCGATCATGCGGTTGATGATGAATTCCAGACGCGCCAGGCCCACGCCTTCGTTCGGCAGGCAGGCGAAGTCAAACGCGCGATCCGGGTTACCGACGTTCATCATGATTTTCAGCGGCAGGTCCGGCATGGTATCCACGCTGGAGCTCTTCACGCTGAAGTCGAGGATATCGGCATACACGTAACCGGTATCGCCTTCGGCACAGGAGACCGTCACGTTCTGGTCGTCCTTCATGCGTTCGGTCGCGTCACCACAGCCGACTACGGCCGGGATCCCCAGCTCACGGGCAATGATAGCCGCGTGACAGGTACGGCCACCGCGGTTGGTGACGATAGCAGCCGCTTTCTTCATGATCGGCTCCCAGTCCGGGTCGGTCATGTCGGTCACCAGCACGTCGCCAGGCTGAATGCGATTCATCTCGCTGATATCGTGGATCACTTTCACCGGACCGGCACCGATGCGGTGACCGATTGCGCGGCCTTCCGCGACAATTTTGCCCTGCGCGTGCAGGGTGTAGCGCTCCATGACCTGACCGCGCGAACGGACGGTTTCCGGACGCGCCTGCACGATAAACAGCTTGCCGGTGTGTCCGTCTTTGGCCCACTCGATGTCCATCGGACGGCCATAGTGTTTTTCAATCTGCACCGCCTGCTTCGCCAGCTCTTCCACTTCGGCGTCGGTGAGCGAGAAGCGATCCCGCTGCTCCTGCGGCACATCTTCAATGGTGACCTGCTTGCCATGCTCTTGCGTCGGGGCATAGATCATGCGGATTTTTTTCGAGCCCATGGTGCGGCGCACCACTGCCGGACGGTTAGCCGCCAGCGTAGGCTTGTGCACGTAGAATTCGTCAGGGTTCACCGCCCCCTGCACCACCATCTCGCCCAGACCCCACGCGGAGGTGATAAACACCACCTGGTCGAAGCCGGATTCCGTGTCGATAGAGAACATCACGCCGGAAGAGCCCACGTCGGAGCGCACCATGCGCTGTACGCCTGCGGAGAGCGCGACGCCGCGGTGGTCATAGCCCTGATGCACGCGATAGGAGATGGCGCGGTCGTTGAACAGGGAAGCAAACACATGCTTCACCGCCACCAGTACCGCCTCGTAACCCTGGACGTTGAGGAAGGTTTCCTGCTGTCCGGCGAAAGAGGCATCCGGCATATCTTCCGCGGTAGCGGAAGAGCGCACGGCAAAGGAGGCCTGCGCGTCGTCAGCGGAGAGCTGGTTGTAGGCGTCATGGATGGCTTTTTCCAGTTCCGGCTGGAAAGGTGTGTCGATGATCCACTGGCGGATTTGCGCCCCGGCTTTGGCAAGCTCGGTGACATCATCAATATCCGTTTTATCCAGCAGGTCGTAAATGCGCTGGTTTACACCGCTCTGGTCTAAAAACAGGTTAAACGCATCGGCGGTTGTGGCAAACCCGTTTGGTACGGAGACACCCATACCGGACAGATTTGTAATCATTTCACCCAGGGAGGCATTTTTGCCCCCAACTCTGTCTACATCATTCATGCCGAGTTGGTTATACCAAAGCACCAGCGGTGACGAGCCATTGTTGGACATCGAAACAATCCTTTTGTGATATTTGATCGGAGTAAGAAACACCTGACTACGTATTTATACTGGCATATTTATTTCCGCTAAAAAAACGGTGAATCGTGTAAGCAATTTAAATTTTCAACTTTTCGGACAGTTTCCCCGCACTCGCTAACCCGATGATTCCTATAGATTCCGTCAAAAACCATAGAAATAACGCCGCTAATCAGAAAATGAAATCCACTTTTCAGGAAAACCAAAAACACCATTTCATTTTAAATTCAGATAAGTTCTTTGCTGTGCAATTAACTTTTTTAATTTATGCTTTCAGGCAATTACGTACGCTATTCAGGGTGGATAAAATGGATAATGCTGTCGATCGCCACGTTTTTTATATTTCTGATGGGACGGCGATTACCGCCGAGGTGCTGGGACACGCGGTGATGTCGCAGTTTCCCGTGTCGATAAACAGCATCACGCTGCCGTTCGTGGAAAACGAGAGCCGGGCCAAAGCGGTCAAGGACCAGATCGACGCCATTTACCAGCAGACCGGTGTTCGTCCGCTGGTGTTCTATTCCATTGTGATCCCTGAGATCCGCAACATCATTCTGCAAAGCGAGGGCTTCTGTCAGGATATCGTGCAGGCGCTGGTTGCACCCTTGCAAAGCGAGCTGAAGCTCGACCCGACGCCGATCGCTCACCGTACCCACGGGCTGAACCCCGGCAACCTGACCAAATACGATGCGCGTATTGCCGCCATTGACTACACTCTGGCGCACGACGACGGGATCTCGCTGCGCAATCTGGACCAGGCGCAGGTCATTTTGCTTGGCGTGTCGCGCTGCGGTAAAACCCCCACCAGCCTTTACCTGGCAATGCAGTTTGGCATTCGCGCCGCCAACTACCCCTTTATTGCCGATGATATGGACAACCTGGTGCTGCCTGCCGCGCTCAAGCCGCTTCAGCATAAGCTGTTTGGGCTGACCATCAACCCGGAACGACTGGCGGCGATCCGCGAAGAACGTCGCGAGAACAGCCGCTACGCCTCAATGCGCCAGTGCCGAATGGAAGTCTCCGAAGTCGAAGCGCTGTACCGGAAAAATCAGATCCCCTGGCTGAACAGTACCAACTATTCAGTAGAAGAAATTGCCACCAAGATCCTCGATATCATGGGACTGAATCGCCGCATGTACTAATATGCTAGTACATTAATCCAGTTTCAGTTATTATCATGCCATCCTCGGGGCGACGTGCCCCGAACTTGAAATCAGCAGGGATTGGTTTAAGGTGATGCCCATCACTTCCCGGTAGTCTGCCGATGAAGCAAAAAATTTCTGAGACATTCCATGAACAAAACCGACGAACTGCGCACCGCGCGCATTGATAGCCTGGTCACCCCGGCTGAACTGGCCCGGCTGCACCCCGTTTCCGCCGAGGTGGCGGACCATGTGACGGCCTCCCGTCGCCGCATCGAAAAAATTCTCAATGGTGAAGACAAACGTCTTCTGGTAGTAATTGGCCCCTGCTCCATCCACGACCTGGACGCGGCGATGGATTATGCACAACGCCTTCAGACGCTGCGCGGCACGTATCAGGATCGCCTGGAGATCGTGATGCGTACCTACTTTGAAAAACCGCGTACTGTCGTGGGCTGGAAAGGATTGATATCCGATCCCGATCTGAACGGTAGTTACCGGGTGAATCACGGCATTGCGCTGGCGCGCAAGCTGCTGTTACAGGTTAACGAGCTGGGCGTGCCGACCGCTACCGAATTTCTGGATATGGTGACCGGACAGTTTATTGCCGACCTCATTAGCTGGGGCGCGATTGGCGCGCGTACCACCGAAAGCCAGATCCACCGTGAAATGGCGTCGGCGCTCTCTTGCCCGGTGGGCTTCAAAAACGGAACGGACGGCAATACCCGCATCGCCGTTGATGCCATCCGCGCGTCACGCGCCAGCCATATGTTCCTCTCCCCGGATAAAAACGGCCAGATGACCATCTACCAGACCAGCGGCAACCCGTTCGGACATATCATTATGCGTGGCGGTAAAAAACCGAATTACCATGCAGAAGATATTGCCGCCGCCTGCGAAACGCTGGCGGAATTTGACCTGCCGGAGCATCTGGTGGTGGATTTCAGCCACGGCAACTGCCAGAAACAGCACCGCCGCCAGCTGGACGTCTGCGATGAAGTCTGCCAGCAGATCCGCAGCGGCTCGACCGCCATTGCAGGAATTATGGCGGAGAGCTTTATCAAAGAAGGCACGCAGAAGATCGTCGCCGGACAGCAAATGGTGTACGGCCAGTCGATCACCGACCCGTGCCTGAGCTGGGAAGACAGCGAACGGCTGCTGGAGAAGCTGGCTTCAGCCGTGGACACGCGCTTTTAAAATCCTGCCGGGTGACGCTGCGCTTACCCGGCCTACGGTACGTGTCCTTCTCCCTCTCCCCATGGGCTGAGGGATCCCCAGTAATTTTTTTATGCAGAAGCAATAAAGTTGCTTTCTAAATGACTGAGGGCTGTCAGCGATGCCC
>NZ_JBMKJK010000026.1:0-47983 GCF_049236925.1 Enterobacter cloacae complex sp. SYL003
CAAACTCTTCAATTTAAGTTTGATGCTCGTGAATTAAACTTCGTAATGAATTACGTGTTCACTCAGAGACTTGGTATTCATTTAGTGTCCGGAGACATTAAGAATCCATGTCACTTTGAGTGCCCACACAGATTGTCTGATAAATTGTTAAAGAGCAGTTGCGACGCGCTTCAGCGCTCTGTCGCGAGGTGGCGTATATTACGCTTTCCTCTTTCAGAGTCAACCCGTTATTTCAGGATTTTTTCTCTTCAACCGACCGGGTAGTCTGTGAAGTGATTCACATCCGCCGTGTCGATGGAGGCGCATTATAGGGAGCCGCCGAGGAATGACAAGCGGAAAAATGCATTTTTATTTCAACCGCTCACCTTTTCACCAAAACGTCTATTTTTGGTGCTTTTTAATCTCTTTTGGCAGATCTGCCAGACTAGTTATCACCCAGTCAGCTGCATTTTCTGCTTCTGGGGTGACTGGTTTACCGGTCCGCACTAATACTTTGGTTCCCACACCTGCCGCCGCCGCTGCCTGCATATCTTCCAGTTTATCGCCCACCATAAAAGACGCGGCCATATCAATGTGCAGGAATTCCTGTGCAGAGATAAACATGCCCGGGTGTGGCTTACGGCAATCACATGTCTGACGATACGCTTCTACTGTTCCCTGTGGATGATGCGGACAATAATAGATGCCATCAAGATCGACGCCACGATCGGCCAGAGACCAGTCCATCCATTCCGTCAGCGTCTCGAACTGCGCTTCGGTGAATTTACCCCGGGCGATACCGGACTGATTAGTTACCACCACCAGCGCATAGCCCATCTCTTTCAGCTGGCGCATGGCATCTATTACGCCCTCAATAAATTCGAACTCATCAATCTCATGGACGTAACCGTGATCCACATTAATTGTGCCGTCACGATCGAGAAAAATTGCGGGTACAGATTTTGCCACCGGTTTGCTCCTGAAAAAGGCTTGTTCAGCTAGTATCTCATGAATCGCAGCGCAATAAAGTGCTCATCGCACAGAGGTGGATTGATTTAGACGTCTGGATGCCTTAACATCCATTTTGTTTACGGTCATTCCCCGTATCTGGCAGAAGAAAATGCCACGGCTAACTTACATACGATAAAAATAATCTAATGATTAAACTTTCCAATATCACCAAAGTGTTCCAGCAGGGGAACCGAACCATTCAGGCGCTGAACAACGTCAGCCTGCATGTGCCTGCTGGTCAGATTTATGGCGTCATTGGCGCATCGGGTGCGGGTAAAAGTACGCTGATCCGGTGTGTTAACCTGCTTGAGCGCCCGACCCAGGGCAGCGTAGAAGTTGGCGGCCAGGAGCTTACCGCTCTCTCAGAAAAAGAACTCACCAAAGCGCGTCGCCAGATTGGCATGATTTTCCAGCACTTTAACCTGCTGGCCTCACGCACGGTTTTTGGAAACGTGGCGTTGCCGCTGGAGCTGGATAACACACCAAAAGAAGAGGTTACCCGACGCGTCACCGAACTGCTGGATCTGGTTGGGCTGGGTGATAAGCATGACAGCTACCCGGCCAACCTCTCAGGCGGGCAAAAGCAGCGTGTAGCAATCGCTCGCGCGCTGGCAAGCAACCCAAAAGTGCTGCTGTGTGATGAAGCCACCAGCGCGTTAGATCCGGCCACCACGCGTTCTATCCTGGAACTGCTGAAAGACATTAACCGTCGTCTGGGCCTGACTATCCTCCTTATTACGCACGAAATGGACGTGGTGAAGCGTATCTGTGACTGCGTCGCCGTCATCAGCAACGGTGAGCTGATTGAGCAGGACACGGTCAGCGAAGTCTTCTCGCACCCGAAAACGCCTCTGGCTCAGCAGTTCATTCAGTCCACACTGCATCTGGATATTCCGGAAGATTATCTGGAACGTTTAAAAGCAGACGCAACGCCTGACAGCGTCCCGATGCTGCGCATGGAGTTCACGGGCCAGTCCGTTGACGCACCGCTGCTGTCCGAAACCGCGCGTCGCTTTAACGTGAATAACAACATTATTAGCGCGCAGATGGACTACGCCGGTGGCGTGAAGTTCGGCATTATGCTGACGGAAATGCACGGCACACAGGAAGAAACCCAGGCGGCAATTGCCTGGCTGCAAGAACATCACGTAAAAGTAGAGGTACTGGGTTATGTCTGAGCCGATGATGTGGCTACTGGTTCGCGGCGTTTGGGAAACGCTGGCAATGACCTTCGTATCGGGCTTCTTTGGTTTTGTGATTGGGCTGCCGGTCGGCGTGCTGCTGTACGTTACGCGCCCGGGTCAAATTATTGAAAACGCGAAGCTGTATCGCACGCTCTCTGCGCTGGTGAACATTTTCCGGTCTATTCCGTTCATTATTCTGCTGGTGTGGATGATTCCGTTTACGCGCGTGATCGTCGGGACGTCGATTGGTTTGCAGGCAGCTATTGTCCCGCTGACCGTAGGCGCGGCACCGTTTATCGCCCGTATGGTGGAAAACGCCCTGCTGGAAATCCCAACCGGCCTGATCGAAGCTTCCCGCGCTATGGGTGCGACGCCAATGCAGATCGTTCGCAAAGTTCTGCTGCCAGAGGCGCTGCCTGGGCTGGTGAACGCAGCAACCATCACGCTTATCACCCTGGTCGGTTATTCCGCAATGGGCGGCGCCGTAGGTGCTGGCGGTTTAGGCCAGATTGGATATCAGTACGGCTATATTGGCTATAACGCTACCGTAATGAATACCGTTCTGGTATTGCTGGTTGTGCTGGTTTACTTAATTCAATTCTCTGGCGATCGTATCGTCCGGGCTGTTACGCATAAATAACGTTACAAACAACACAAACTCGACGAGTTAAGGATATAACATGGCGTTTAAATTTAAGACCTTTGCAGCAGTAGGCGCACTGATTGGTTCGCTGGCACTGGTGGGTTGCGGTCAGGACGAAAAAGATCCGAACCACATCAAAGTAGGCGTTATCGTCGGTGCAGAGCAGCAGGTTGCTGAGGCCGCGCAGAAAATCGCGAAAGAAAAATATGGCCTGGACGTTGAGCTGGTGACCTTCAACGATTACGTTCTGCCGAACGAAGCGCTGAGCAAAGGCGACATTGACGCTAACGCCTTCCAGCATAAACCGTACCTGGATCAACAGATCAAAGATCGCGGCTACAAGCTGGTTGCTGTCGGTAACACCTTCGTTTACCCGATTGCCGGTTATTCCAAGAAAATTAAATCTCTGGATGAACTCCAGCCGGGTTCACAGGTTGCCGTCCCTAACGACCCAACCAACCTTGGCCGTTCGCTGCTTCTGCTCCAGAAAGTGGGCCTGATTAAACTGAAAGAAGGTGTTGGCCTGTTGCCGACCGTTCTGGACGTGACCGAAAACCCGAAAAATCTGAAAATTGTTGAGCTGGAAGCCCCTCAGCTGCCACGTTCTCTGGACGATGCACAGATCGCGCTGGCCGTTATCAACACCACTTACGCCAGCCAGATCGGTTTGACCCCTGCGAAAGATGGCATCTTTGTTGAAGACAAAGATTCCCCGTACGTCAACCTGATCGTGACTCGCGAAGACAACAAGGACGCGGAAAACGTGAAGAAATTCCTGCAGGCATATCAGTCTGAAGAAGTTTACCAGGAAGCCAATAAGGTGTTTAACGGCGGCGCGGTTAAAGGCTGGTAATCTCACCTCAGTGTAATATCATCAAGACGGGCATTTGCCCGTCTTGTCATTTGTGCGGTCAACTGCTTCAATATCTGACGTTTTGATTATCCACTGAGGAACTATTATGCGTGCTTTACCGATCTGTCTTTTAGCACTGATGCTGAGCGGCTGTTCTATGCTAAGCAGATCTCCTGTTGAACCCGTTCAAAGCACTGCAACCCCGCCAAAAGCGGAGCCAGCAAAACCGAAAGCGCCTCGCGCTGCGCCGGTACGTATTATTACTAAAGCCGACGAGCTGGTCGGTAAGCCATTCCGTGAACTGGGCGAAGTGAGCGGCGAATCCTGCCAGGCAACGAATCAGGACTCCCCTCCAAATATCCCAACAGCCCGCAAGCGTATGCAAATCAACGCGTCGAAAATGAAAGCCAACGCGGTGCTGCTGCACAGTTGCGAGGTCACCAGTGGTACGCCGGGCTGCTACCGTCAGGCGGTATGTATCGGTTCTGCGCTTAACATCACGGCGAAATGAGTTCATTTCAGTTCGAGCCGATAGGCGTTATCCGCTCCCCTTATAAAGAAAAGTTCGCCGTGCCGCGTCAGCCGGGACTGGTCCTTAACGGCGGCGGCGAGCTGCATCTTGTCGCGCCGTATAATCAGGCCGATGCAGTGCGCGGGCTTGAGGCATTCAGCCATTTATGGGTGGTGTTTGTGTTTCACCAGACCATGGAAGGCGGCTGGCGTCCTACCGTGCGTCCTCCTCGTCTGGGCGGAAATGCCAGAATGGGAGTTTTTGCCACCCGCTCAACGTTCCGACCGAATCCAGTCGGGATGTCGCTGGTCGAACTGAAAGGGATACGCTGTCAGAAAGATCGGGTGATCCTGGAGTTAGGTAGCCTTGACCTGGTTGATGGCACGCCGGTCATCGATATTAAACCTTACCTGCCCTTCGCCGAAGCGCTGCCGGATGCCCGTGCAAGCTATGCTCAGGACGCCCCACAGGCAGAGATGCCGGTTTACTTCACATCTGAAATAACGACGCAAATCAGCCAGCTGGAAAAGCGCTATCCTCGTCTGCGTGACTTTATCGTCGAAGTCCTGGCGCAGGACCCTCGTCCCGCCTACCGCAAAGAGGAAGACGCAGGAAAAACGTACGCCGTCTGGCTGCTGGACTTTAACGTGCGCTGGCGCGTAACTGATGCAGGTTTTGAAGTGTTTGCCCTGGAACCCAGGTAATTTTGTTCTCCTCTCTTTTGGCATCTTTGCCACACTGGTAAACTAAACCACTTTTTTTTGTGTCAGGCTGGTGTTTCAGCCTGTTCCAATCGTCGAAATGGAACCGTAACAACATGCGTACTAGCCAATATCTGCTCTCCACTCTGAAGGAGACACCTGCCGACGCCGAGGTGATCAGCCACCAGCTGATGCTGCGCGCCGGGATGATCCGCAAGCTGGCCTCCGGGTTATACACCTGGCTGCCGACCGGCGTGCGCGTCCTGAAAAAAGTCGAAAACATCGTGCGTGAAGAGATGAACAACGCCGGTGCTATCGAGGTGTTAATGCCGGTCGTTCAGCCCTCAGAACTGTGGCAGGAGAGCGGTCGCTGGGAGCAGTACGGTCCTGAACTGCTGCGTATTGCCGATCGTGGCGATCGTCCATTCGTCCTCGGCCCAACGCATGAAGAAGTGATCACCGATCTGATCCGTAACGAGCTGAGCTCTTACAAACAGCTGCCGCTGAACTTCTTCCAGATCCAAACCAAGTTCCGTGACGAAGTGCGCCCACGCTTTGGCGTGATGCGCTCTCGCGAATTCCTGATGAAAGATGCCTACTCTTTCCATACTTCTCAGGAATCACTGCAAGAGACCTACGACAAAATGTACGCGGCCTACAGCAAAATCTTCTCCCGCATGGGGCTGGATTTCCGTGCTGTACAGGCTGATACCGGTTCAATCGGCGGCAGCGCCTCTCATGAATTCCAGGTTCTGGCGCAGAGCGGCGAAGACGATGTAATTTTCTCTGACTCCTCTGATTACGCCGCCAACATTGAGTTCGCAGAAGCGCTGGCACCAAAAGAACCACGCGGCGCGGCAACGCAAGAGATGACGCTGGTTGATACGCCAAACGCGAAAACCATCGCCGAGCTGGTTGAACAGTTTAATCTGCCGATCGAAAAAACGGTCAAAACCCTGCTGGTGAAATCGGCTGAAGGCAGCGCTTACCCGCTGGTAGCCCTGCTGGTCCGTGGCGATCACGAGCTGAACGAAGTGAAAGCCGAGAAGCTGCCGCAGGTTGCCAGCCCGCTGACCTTCGCGACGGAAGCCGAAATCCGCGCCGTGGTGAACGCAGGCCCAGGTTCTCTGGGTCCGGTGAATATGCCTGTTCCTGTAGTGATTGACCGCACCGTTGCGGCGATGAGCGACTTCGCTGCGGGCGCAAACATCGACGGTAAACACTACTTCGGCATCAACTGGGATCGTGACGTGGCGACGCCGGAAGTGGCTGACATCCGTAACGTGGTCGCAGGCGATCCAAGCCCGGACGGCAAGGGTACCCTGATGATCAAACGCGGTATCGAAGTAGGCCACATCTTCCAGCTGGGCGATAAGTACTCGCGCGCAATGAACGCTGCCGTTCAGGGCGAAGATGGTCGTAACCAGGTTCTGACCATGGGCTGCTACGGCATTGGGGTAACGCGCGTTGTTGCGGCCGCTATCGAGCAGAACTATGACGAACGCGGAATCGTCTGGCCGGATAACATCGCGCCGTTCCAGGTGGCGATCCTGCCAATGAACATGCACAAGTCTTACCGCGTGCAGGAGCTGGCAGAGAAACTCTACGCTGAGCTGAGCGCGAAAGGTATCGACGTGCTGATGGATGACCGTAAAGAGCGTCCTGGCGTGATGTTTGCTGATATGGAACTGATCGGTATTCCACACACCATCGTCATCGGCGACCGTAACCTCGACAGCGATGAGATTGAATACAAGTACCGTCGCAACGGCGAAAAACAGATGATCAAGACGGGCGACATTCTTGATTACCTGGTGAAAGCCATCAAAGGCTAAGAAACAAAAAAACCCCGCCAGTGCGGGGTTTTTTAATGGCTATAACTTATTTGCTTTCGCAGTCTTTACCCGCAGCAAACTTCGCGTCTTTATCTGCCACCAGCGTTTTCACCAGCTCACCGCTATCGGGGTTTGGCTCCAGCGTAAAATGCCCTTCAACCGTCAGCAACACTGGTTTGCTGTCGTTACCGCGCGCGACGGCATAGTCACGCTCCAGCTGGGCATTGTTCGCCACGCTGACTTTCTTCCCGGTTGCACAGTCAGTGAAGATTGCCGCATCCGCCATGTAGAAATACATCCCTCGCATCGCCATTGGGGTTGCAGGCAGGGTCGCTTTTACCGGGGCCAGCGTGTAGTTGAACTGGGATTCAATCGGATTGCCTTCGCGATCGAGCATCTCCATCCCCTCGCCTTTGGCGCGGAAATACGTTTTATCGCCCGTGGTATCAGTCAATACCAGCTTTTCAGCCGTACGCGCCCATGTTCCGTATGTTGCAAAAGAAGACGGCTCTTTCGCCCCCTGATAGCGCTGGTTCATCACCCAGGTGCCATCTTTTTGCAGGAACAGAGAGGTTTCGATGCCTTCACAATCTGCACATGGCAATACGCCGCGCCAGCTCTGCTGCATCGGCTTCAATTCTTCGTTTTGCGTTGGCTGTAGTACCTGTGTTTCTGAACGGTTGTTACAGCCAAAAAGCGCGAACAGGCTTGTCACGGCCAGCGCTGATAATAATGCTTTTTTCACAATACATTCCTTATGAAAAAGTGTGTCCCTTTCGTCACATTACGGGTGACGGACTTTGCCACGCAGTGACTTTACGGTGGATTTCTGCGCCTTCGATGACAACCGACGTTCTTTCGATGCCCGCGTTGGACGTGTTGCCCGGCGACTTTTTTGTACAGCCGTCAGCTCTTTTATGACCGCCGCCAGTCTGGAAAGTGCCGCTTCCCGGTTCATTTCCTGGCTGCGATATTCCTGCGCTTTAATCACAATCACACCTTCACTGGTGATCAGATGATGGCTGGCGGCGAGCAGGCTTTCTTTATAATACTCTGGCAGGCTGGAGGCCCGGATGTCAAAGCGCAAATGGATAGCCGTTGAGGCCTTGTTAACGTGCTGCCCCCCTGCGCCCTGAGCACGGATGGCGGTGATCTCCAGCTCGTGATCAGGGATGCTGACGTTTCGGGACAACTCAATCATGATACGGGCTGCCAGGCCGTGAGATGAATTTCCAGATTATTCTGAGAATCGGAAAGCCAGATGGCGCCGTCCTGAATCGTTGCCTGAAGCGCCATTGTCCGGCTGGCGAATGCGCTCAGCTGTGCCAGTTGTTCATCATCCAGATACCAGACGGTAAGATTTTTGAACTGCGCACATTTATTTTTGTTTTGCTGCCACCAGATCTCCGCCGCGCGCTGGTTATAGGCAAACAACGCCACTTCAGCTGACTGGGTGCACGCCTTTTTGATCCGGCGTTCATCCGGCAGGCCAAGCTCAATCCATAAATCGATACCCAGATGATCGTTGCGCAGCCAGGCTTCCGGTTCATCTTCCGCGCTTAAACCACGGGTAAATTGCAGACGCTCGTCGGCATACTTAATCCACGCCAGCAGGCGCAGCATCATGCGCTCCTGGGTTTCAGAAGGGTGACGCGCCAGCGTCAATGACGCATCCAGAAACTGGTTACGGTCAAGATCCGCCACATTGACCACAGCTTTATAAATTGTCGCTTTCAGCGCCATGAGAGAACTCCTTTCGAATCAGGCGTACATTGTAGCGAAAACCGCAGCAAAAGGCTGTTACGAGGTGGTGGTACCCCGTTATCAAGGCGCTGATATTGCTAAAATGAGTATGGTATAGTCACCTTGCTAAACCGAGTTTAACTTCGTAGGCTTAATGATATCTCACAGTAAGTCAGTACGCTGGCAGGAGGTGATGTGAATAATTATTGTGAGTTGATTCGCAGACGGTATGCGGAAATTGCCAGCGGAGATCTGGGGTACATCCCGGATGCGTTGGGCTGTGTATTGAACGTGCTGAATGAAGTGGCCTCTGATGAGAGCCTTTCTGAATCGGTCAGGGAAAAAGCAGCGTATGCTGCGGCGAATTTACTGGTGAGCGATTATGTCGATGAATGATACCTATCAACCCATCAATTGTGATGACTATGACAACCTCGAACTCGCCTGCCAGCATCATTTAATACTGACGCTGGAGCTAAAAGATGGCGAAGTGCTAAAGGCAAAGGCCAGCGATCTGGTTTCCCGTAAAAATGTGGAATACCTGGTTGTGGAAGATGCAGGTGCAACGCGTGAGCTACGCCTCGACAAAATTGCCAGTTTCAGCCATCCGGAAATCGGCACCGTCGTGGTAAGCGAATCCTGATAACCAACGGGCAGCCAGGCTGCCCGTTACGCTTTCCATTCAAAATTGACACCCGCTTCAGCCCACCCTTCCTGGGTAATAAACACACCTGCCGCCGCGATGAGCGTGTCGCCGTAAAACAGAAGCGGCGTGGTATCACGTCGCCAGGGCGGAACGTTCTGTTCCTGCCAGATTTTCTTCAGTTTACGCCCGCCGTTACGCCCAACGATATGCAGCATGCCGCTGGCCCTGAAGCGTATGGTGACGTTCTCGTCCGGCTCAGGTAGACGCACATTGCCCGAATGGCTTAACGCAACGACACCGGCATTCAACGGTAGCGTTAATGCTTTTTCCGGCGACGGCCAGTCAAGCACAACGTCAGCCAGCGACGGCACAGATTTCACCCACCAGAGTTGCTCTTTATAGCGCCTGACGTCATAACCATTCAGGCGTATACACGGTGCGGCATCTTCCCGCGCCTGTGCAACTTCTTCCCAGATACGGTTGAGCATCGCCCGGGACGG
Organism: Enterobacter cloacae complex sp. SYL003; assembly: GCF_049236925.1. NCBI lineage: Bacteria > Pseudomonadati > Pseudomonadota > Gammaproteobacteria > Enterobacterales > Enterobacteriaceae > Enterobacter > Enterobacter cloacae complex sp. SYL003. Next base: position 9,607 of record NZ_JBMKJK010000026.1, read on the forward strand.
CATAACCGCACGGTGGGAAGCCAGCCAGCGACGAATCAGAGCAGCCCGACGCACGGGGCTCATCACTTTCAACGGCGCAATGTTAAGGGCACCGTCAGCGGTAGTCAGCGTATTCAGCTCCCCGCTCAGCAACTCATCCAGCAAGCTTTCCTGTTCAGCACAAAGCATGGCACTTCTGGCCACCGCTTCGGAAAAATGGGCCCAGCGCTCACTCAGCAGCGGTAAGACGCGCAGGCGCAGGAAGTTACGGTCGTAACTGTCGTCCTGATTGCTTTCGTCTTCAATCCAGCGCAGATGATGTTGCTGCGCCCAGGCTTCCAGTGATGCGCGCGTCTCACCCAGTAGCGGGCGGATGAGCTCTGTTTCAGCAAAACCAGCACGCTCAGGCATGGCGGATAAACCCGCAGGCCCGCTGCCCCGCTTGAGCGCCAGTAAAAACGTCTCGCACTGGTCGTCCAGATGCTGCGCGGTGACCAACGCTTCTCCAGGCTGTAACGCGCCGGAAAACGCGGCGTAGCGGGCTTTGCGCGCCTGCGCCTCAATACCCAGCCCTTCATCCTCAAGCGTGACGCGTTCAACGATTAGCGGGATCGCCCACCCTGAGCACACCGCTTCGCAGTGCGCCACCCAGTCGTCGGCATGGGGGCTTAAGCCGTGATGGATATGCATCGCCCGCAGCTGGACGTCAGGCTCACGGTCGCGCCAGAGCTTAAGACGGTGCAGCAAAACGGTGGAATCCAGGCCACCGCTGAACCCCACCAGCAGCTGGCGGTAGGGTGAAACGGCGTGCGCGATAGCGGGTAAGGTCATAGGAAATTACACATAAAAAATGCCCGAACTGAACGGGCATTATCACACATGACGGCGATTACTGCTGATAAAGCTCCAGCGGCAGCCCGTCCGGATCGTTGAAAAAAGTGAAACGTTTATCGGTAAAGGGATCGACACGAATCGCTTCACAGGCCACGCCGTGGGCTTCCAGATGCTTTACCGCGCTGTCCAGGTTATCGACGCTGAAGGCCAGGTGGCGCAGGCCGCAGGCTTCCGGGCGCGAAGGACGCGCTGGCGGGAAAGGAAAAGAGAACAGTTCAATCACATATTGTCCGTTTAACGCCAGATCGCCTTTCCAGGAATCGCGCTCCTCGCGGTAGGCCTCGCTCAACAGCGTAAAGCCGAGAATGTCGCAGTAAAAGGCCTTACTTTTCGCGTAATCGGTGGCAATGATCGCAATATGATGAACAGCTTTTAAACCCAGCATAGTTTCTCCTTTTTATGGTGCCCTGAACGTTACAACCGACAACCCGCCCCTGGCAAGCGGCCCCTTTTATTTTAGGACTCTCACCCAGTACACGCCGTTATCATCGCGTTTCGCACCGTGAATATCCGTCTCAAAGCCCGGATAGTGGCGCCCTATCGAACAGAGCATCAGCAGGAAATCGAGCACCGCCCGGCTCTCCTCGGTGATCATCTCGCCCGGCATCAGCAGCGGTACGCCCGGCGGATAAGGCAGGATCATGTTGGCTGATACCCGCCCGACCAGGTTCTCCAGCTCAATGGTTTCAACCTCCCCTTTCACCTGGCGCTGCCACGCCCTGTGCGGCGTCAGCTTCATTTCAGGCAGAACATCAAATGCCTGCAGCATCAGGCGCGGCAGATCGTGCTGGCGGATCAGCCTGTGGATCCCCTGGGCCAGATCCTGAATACGCATATTGCGGTAGAAGTCAGGATCTTCCGCGTAGAGATCCGGCAGCATATTCTTCACCCGCAGGTTAAGATCGTATGCGCGCTTAAACTCCATCAGTCCGCGCAGCAGCCCCATCGCGCGGGTTTTATCGATCCCGATACTGAACAGGAACAGCAAATTATAGGGGCCGGTTTTCTCCACCACCACGCCGCGCTCATCAAGGAACTTCGCCACCAGCGCAGCCGGGATCCCTTCCTCACCCATCACACCCTGCTCATCCATGCCCGGCGTCTGGATCGTCACCTTAACCGGATCAAGGAACATGTGGTCTGCATCAGCATCCCGAAAACCGTGCCAGTTCTCCCCCGGCGCGACGGGCCAGCATTCTGCTTCATCAATCTCTTCCGGCTGCCAGATATCAAAGAACCAGCCGTCCGCTTCATCTTTAAGACGCTGAACTTCTTTGCGGAAATGCAGCGCCCGCTCCACCGATCGGTTGATCAGGCGTTTACCCGGATTACCGCGCAGCATCGCCGCCGCCGTTTCGATGGACGCCACAAGCGGGTAGCTGGGCGACGTGGTCGTGTGCATCATGAAGGCTTCGTTGAAGGTGTCCTCGTCGTACTCACCCTTGATGTGAATGAGAGACGCCTGGGAAAACGCGGCCAGCATTTTGTGCGTCGACTGCGTCTCGAAGAACACCTTGCCCGGCACCCGCTCGCCGCTCATCCCACTTTTACCCGAGTAAATCGGGTGGAAATTGGTGTAAGGCACCCACGCGGAGTCAAAGTGAATCGACGGCACGTCCAGCGTCTGCTTGATCCAGTTCGTGTTGTAAAGCAGCCCGTCATAGGTGGAGTTGGTGATCACCGCATGCACAGGCCAGCTTGCCTCGGGGATCTCCGCGATCTTATTTTCAATGGCTTCATGCGCGAACTCACGGCGAGGAATGCCGCCGAGGATCCCCAGCGCATTACGCGTGGGAGACAGCCAGAGCGGCACGACGTCACTCATCATCAGCAAATGCGCCAGTGATTTATGGCAGTTCCGGTCAATCAGCAGGGTGCTACCGGCAGGCGCGGCATACATGCCGACGATCTTGTTCGATGTCGAGGTTCCGTTGGTCACCATGTAGCTCTGCTCGGCACCAAAGGTCCGGGCGATGTACTCTTCGGCTTCCAGATGCGGGCCGGTATGATCCAGCAGCGAGCCCAGCTCGGTCACTGAAATCGACACGTCCGCCTTCAGCGTATTGCCGCCAAAGAAATCGTAGAACAGGCACCCTACCGGGCTTTTTTGATAGGCCGTTCCCGCCATGTGGCCTGGCGTACAGAAGGTGTACTTCCCTTCATTCACATAGGTGAACAGCGCACGCGTAAACGGCGGGGTGATGTTATCAAGGTATTCGCCGGTGTACTGCTGAATGCGGGTCGCAATGTCCTCGGCAACGCCGAGTGAGTATTCGAAGAACCACAGCGCCATACGCATATCGTGGGCGCTGACGTCCATGGTCGAGTGAGTGTTGATAAAGGCGTACAGCGGAAGATATTCGTTGAGCTTATTGATCTCGCTGCACAACTCCATGTCGTATTCGTCCCAGTCGAATATCACGCCACAGATGCGCGGATTGTGTTCGATGAATTTCAGCAGGTCGGCGCTGTTTTGCGGCCAGATTAGCTGATATCCGCGTGCTTTAAGGGCTTGCTCCAGCTCCTTGATGGGTTCGTCTTTATAAAAGACGCCGTGTGGCCCCATGATGGCAATGATGTTCATGGATTACCTCCTTGAAAAACATCAGATAAGCATAGTTAAGGTAAACGGCAGGTATAAAAAAAGCCGCAACAATGTGCGGCTTTTAGGATAATTGTGAGGCTTACGCGTAACCGTAGGTCATCAGACGCTGATAACGACGGTTGAGCAGATCTTCTGTGCTCAGCACGTCCAGATCCGCCAGATCTGCCAGCAGCTGCGCTTTCAGGGAAGCAGCCATCACTTCCGGCTTACGGTGCGCACCACCCAGCGGTTCAGGGATAACGGTGTCGATCAGCTTCAGCTCTTTCAGACGTGGGGCAATGATGCCCATCGCTTCCGCAGCCAGCGGCGCTTTATCGGCACTTTTCCACAGAATGGAGGCACAGCCTTCCGGAGAGATAACGGAATAAGTGCTGTACTGCAGCATATTCACTTTATCGCCCACGCCAATTGCCAGCGCACCGCCGGAACCACCTTCACCGATAACGGTACAGATGACCGGCACTTTCAGGCGAGACATCTCACGCAGGTTGCGTGCGATGGCTTCAGACTGACCGCGCTCTTCTGCGCCAACACCCGGGTAAGCACCCGGTGTGTCGATGAAGGTGATGATTGGCATATTGAAACGCTCAGCCATCTCCATCAGACGCAGGGCCTTACGGTAGCCTTCTGGTGCTGGCATACCGAAGTTACGACGGATCTTCTCTTTGGTTTCACGGCCTTTCTGGTGACCAATGATCATCACCGGACGTCCATCAAGACGCGCGATACCGCCGACGATAGCTTTATCGTCAGCGTATGCGCGGTCGCCTGCCAGTTCGTCAAATTCGTCAAACGCCAGGCGGACATAATCCAGGGTGTACGGACGCTGTGGATGACGCGCCAGCTGGGCGATCTGCCATGCGCCGAGATCGGCAAAGATTTTGCGCGTCAGTTCTACGCTTTTTTCACGCAGACGATGCACTTCTTCGTCGATGTTAATATCCAGTTTTTCATCCTGACGGCTTACGGCTGTCAGAGAATCGATTTTCGCTTCCAGCTCTGCAATCGGCTGTTCGAAATCAAGGAAATTCAGACTCATAGTATTCCTGTATTAGTCAAACTCCAGTTCCACCTGCTCCGAACCAATGAGGCCACGGAGATCGTTCAGTAAACGATCGCTCGGAGAGACACGCCACGTTGCACCAAAGCGCAACCGCGCACGTGCATCCGCCCTCTGATAGTAGAGATGTACTGGAATGGTCCCCGAGCGGTGGGGTTCCAGAGACTGACGGAGTCGGTTTAAAAGCTGGTCATCAATTTGCCTGTCCGTCAGCGAGATAGCAAGCCCGCGAGCATATTTTTCACGGGCTTCGTCAATGTCCATCACTTCGCGGGCGGTCATTTTAAGCCCCCCGCTGAAGTCATCAAAGCTGACCTGTCCGCTGACGATAAGTATGCGGTCTTTTTCCAGCAATTGCTGGTATTTATCCAGCGCGTCGGTGAACAACATCACCTCCAGACGCCCGGAACGGTCATCCAGGGTACAGATGCCGATACGATTGCCGCGCTTGGTGACCATTACCCTTGCAGCAATCACGAGCCCCGCAGCCGTGGTGATTTTACCACGTTCTGTCGGATGCATGTCTTTAAGCCTGTGGCCGCCGACATAGCGCTCAATTTCTTTCAGATATTGGTTGATCGGGTGTCCCGTCAGGTACAGGCCTAACGTCTCACGCTCCCCATCCAGCACCACCTGTTCTGGCCACGGCTGGCAGTTGGAATAGGACTGCTCGATCTGCTCTGGCTCTTCCGCCAGCACACCGAACATATCCGCCTGACCAATGGCTTCCGCTTTAGCATGCTGATCGGCCGCTTTCAGCGCATCGCCGAGCGAGTTCATCAGCGCGGCGCGGTGTGGCCCCAGCCGGTCAAACGCACCGGACATGATCAGTTTTTCCAGCACGCGGCGGTTCAGTTTTTTGGTATCGGTGCGGGCGCACAGGTCGAACAGCTCACGGAAATAGCCGCCGTTGTTACGCGCTTCGATGATCGCCTCGATCGGCCCCTCACCCACGCCCTTGATCGCGCCGATCCCATAGACGATTTCCCCGTCATCGTTGACGTGGAAATGGTACAGGCCCGAGTTAATATCCGGCGGCAGGATCTTCAGCCCCATGCGCCAGCACTCATCCACCAGGCCAACCACCTTCTCGGTGTTGTCCATATCGGCGGTCATTACCGCCGCCATAAACTCAGCGGGATAGTGAGCCTTCAGCCACAGCGTTTGATACGACACCAAAGCATAAGCGGCGGAGTGGGATTTGTTAAATCCGTACCCGGCGAATTTCTCCACCAGGTCGAAGATTTTCATCGCCAGTTCGCCATCGACGCCGTTTTTCTTCGCCCCATCTTCAAAGATAGAACGCTGCTTGGCCATCTCTTCCGGCTTTTTCTTACCCATCGCACGACGCAACATATCTGCGCCGCCAAGGGTGTAACCAGAAAGCACCTGGGCGATCTGCATGACCTGTTCCTGATACAGGATGATGCCGTAGGTTGGCTCCAGTACCGGTTTCAGGCTTTCATGCTGCCACTGCACATCCGGATAAGAAATCTCTTCGCGCCCGTGCTTACGGTCGATAAAGTTATCTACCATCCCCGACTGCAACGGGCCCGGACGGAACAGAGCCACCAGCGCGATCATATCTTCGAAGCAGTCTGGTTGCAGACGCTTAATCAAATCTTTCATGCCGCGGGATTCAAGCTGGAAGACGGCTGTCGTCTCGGAGCGTTGCAGCATGTCGAAACTTTTCTTGTCATCAAGCGGGATAGCCGCGATATCCAGCGGCGGCTCGCCGTTCTTCTCACGGCGGGCGTTGATCATCTCCAGCGCCCAGTTGATGATGGTCAGCGTACGCAAACCAAGGAAGTCGAACTTCACAAGCCCGGCGTATTCAACGTCGTTCTTGTCGAACTGGGTGACCGGATGCTGGCCCGCTTCATCGCAGTACAGCGGCGCGAAGTCGGTGATTTTGGTCGGGGCAATAACCACGCCCCCCGCATGCTTACCGGCGTTACGCGTGACGCCCTCCAGCTTGCGCGCCATGTCGATCAGCGCTTTCACCTCTTCGTCGGCTTCGTAGATTTCCGGCAGCTGAGGTTCAGCTTCAAAGGCTTTCGCCAGGGTCATGCCCGGATCGGGCGGCACCAGCTTAGAGATTCGATCGACAAAACCGTAGGGGTGGCCCAGAACGCGGCCCACGTCGCGGATAACCGCTTTCGCCGCCATCGTACCGAAGGTAATGATCTGTGAAACCGCATCACGACCGTACATATCGGCCACGTGCTCAATCACCTGGTCGCGTTTTTCCATGCAGAAGTCGACGTCAAAGTCGGGCATGGAGACACGTTCCGGGTTGAGGAAACGTTCGAACAGCAGGTCGAATTCCAGCGGATCGAGGTCGGTGATTTTCAGCGCATACGCCACCAGCGAGCCGGCACCTGAACCACGGCCCGGGCCAACCGGTACGCCGTTATCCTTCGACCACTGGATGAACTCCATTACGATCAGGAAGTAGCCAGGGAACCCCATCTGGTTGATCACCTGGAGTTCAATATCCAGACGCTCGTCATATTCAGGACGCTTCTCTTTACGGACCGCTTCATCCGGGAAGAGGAATTCCAGACGCTCTTCAAGGCCCTCTTTCGATTTCATGACCAGGAAATCTTCCGTGGTCATGTCGCCCGTCGGGAACTGCGGCAGGAAATATTCGCCGAGACGCACGGTGACGTTGCAGCGCTTGGCAATCTCTACGCTATTTTCCAGCGCTTCCGGGATGTCGGAGAAGAGCTCACACATTTCCTCTTCGCTGCGCATGTACTGCTGCGATGAGTAGTTGCGAGGACGTTTCGGATCGTCGAGGGTGAAGCCGTCGTGGATAGCGACGCGAATTTCATGCGCGTCAAAATCGCCCGCCTCAAGGAAGCGCACATCGTTGGTGGCCACCACAGGCAGGCCACGCGCTTCCGCCAGTGCGACGGCCGCATGCAGGTAGCTCTCTTCATCCGCACGCCCGGTACGGATCAGCTCCAGGTAATAGCGATCCGGGAAATACTCTTCGTAGAACGAGACGCACTGATCCACCAGCGCGTTGTTACCGCGCAGCAGACATTTGCCAACATCCCCCATACGGCCACCGGAGATCAGCAGCAGACCTTCGTTCAGCTCCGCCAGCCAGTCGCGGTCAATCCATGGACCCAGCGCGCCGTAGCCGCGCTGGTAGGCTTTTGAGATCAGCAGAGTGAGGTTCTGATAGCCCGTGTTATTCATGGCTAACACGGAAATTTGCGTCATCTCATCGCCGAGCAGGTCGCTCTGCACGTGGAAATCCGCGCCGACGATGGGCTTTAATCCTGCGCCATGCGCCGTTCCGTAGAACTTCACCAGGCCACACAGGTTGGTAAAATCGGTGATCGCCAGCGCAGGCATGCCAAGCGAGGCCGCCTTCTTTACCAGCGGCCCGGTCTTTGCCAGCCCATCGATCATGGAGTAGTCGCTATGCACCCGCAGGTGTACGAAACGTGGTTCAGCCATCTTCAGATCCCGCGTTACTTAATTGCTTGCGTCTTGATTCAGGACACCAGTCCCAGCGCGCGTTTCACCGGGCCAAAGCTGCGCCGATGATGTTCAGTTGCGCCATGTTCAGCCAGCTTTTCCAGATGGAAAGCCGTTGGATATCCCTTGTGCTGGGCGAAACCATACGCGGGATAAGTGAGGTCCAGCGCGGCCATTTCGGCATCGCGCGTCACTTTGGCAATGATTGACGCCGCACTGATTTCTGCGACGCGGCTATCGCCTTTAACAACAGCCATTGAAGGCATCGGCAGCGTCGGGCAACGGTTACCGTCGATCAGCACATACTCAGGCACAATCTTCAGGCCCGCAACGGCACGCTGCATCGCCAGCATGGTGGCGTGCAGAATGTTCAGATCGTCGATCTCATCCGGCTCTGCGCGCCCGAGACTCCAGGCCAGCGCCTTCTCTTTAATTTCATCGAACAGCGCCAGGCGGCGCTTTTCGCTCAGTTTTTTCGAGTCGTTCAGGCCAGGGATCGGGCGGGCTGGATCGAGGATCACCGCCGCGGTCACAACGGCACCCACTAACGGACCACGACCGACTTCATCCACACCGGCAACGAGGTGGGTATGGGGATAAATAAATTCCATCATTGTGCTAACTCCAGCACCGCATCGGCCGCCTGCTCATCAGCATTACAGCGGATCAGTTGATGCAGTTCACGGAAAGTATCATGCATCTGGTGGCTGGTTTTACCGTTGGCCAGCAGCGGCAGTAATGCATCAGCCAGTGCCTGCGGCTGGCATTCATCCTGCAAGAGTTCTTTCACCAGCTCGCGACCTGCAAGCAGGTTTGGCAGGGATACGTAGTCTGTTTTTACCAGACGTTTTGCCAGCCAGAAGGTAAACGGTTTCATGCGATAACCGACCACCATTGGGCATTTTGCCAGCATACACTCCAGCGCAGCCGTGCCGGAAGCCAGCAGTGCGGCATCGCTCGCAAACATGGCTTGCCGCCCTTTCCCGTCCAGCAGGCGGACGTGAAGATCCGGGGCAACCTCGGCTTTGATACGCTCAAACTGCTCGCGGCGTTTGGCATTCACCAGCGGCACGACCACTTCAAGGTCTGGGTACGTCTTGCGGAGAATTTGCGCCGTTTTCAGGAAATCGGCACTGAGCATTTCAACTTCCGCACCCCGGCTCCCTGGCAGCAGCGCCAGACAGTGCACATCATGCGGGATGCCCAGTTCGTCACGCGCCGCATTTTTATCAGGGTCCAGCGGCATGGCATCCGCCATGGTATGACCGATAAAACGGCACGGGACATTAAACCTGTCGTAAAACGCTTTTTCGAAAGGCAGAAAAGCCAGCACCAGATTGGTGGACCGTCCGATTTTGAAAACGCGTTTCTGTCGCCACGCCCACACGGACGGGCTGACGTAATGGATAGTTTTGATCCCCTGCTTTTTCAGGTTCCCTTCAAGGGTAATATTGAAATCAGGTGCATCAATGCCGACAAAGACATCGGGCTTGAGGTCGGTAAAGCGGCGGGTAAGATCGGCGCGAATATGCAGCAGGCGACGCAGGCGGCCCAGCACCTCGACGATGCCCATCACAGCCAGCTCTTCCATTTCATACCAGGCTTCACAGCCTTCGGCCTGCATCAGCGGCCCAGCCACGCCCACAAAGCGGGCATTGGGTACACGGGCTTTAAGCGCGCGGATAAGACCTGCACCAAGAATATCGCCGGAGGTTTCTCCGGCGACCAGGGCGATAGTAAGCGGACGACTGTCGACCATTAACGAATCAGACCACGGGTTGAACGTTCAAAGAATTCCATGAACGTTTTCACTTCAGGGTGCTTATTCGCCAGCTCGGCAATTTCCGGCTTCGCCTCTTCCAGCGTTTTACCGCTACGGTACAGCAATTTGTACGCGTTGCGGATCGCGGTAATCGCTTCGCGGCTAAAGCCACGACGCTTAAGGCCTTCAATGTTCACGCCAAACGGCGTGGCATGGTTGCCCTGCGCAATCACAAACGGTGGGACGTCCTGCGCCACACCGGAGCACCCGCCGACCATCACGTGTGCACCGATGATGCAGAACTGATGGACTGCGGTCATGCCGCCAATAATTGCGAAATCATCGACCGATACGTGCCCCGCCAGCGTTGCGTTGTTGGCGAGAATACAGCGGCTACCCACGGTACAGTCGTGCGCAATATGCGCATTAACCATAAACAGGTTGTCGCTGCCCACCTTCGTCAATCCACCGCCTTGCGTTGTACCACGATGAATGGTGACGCTTTCGCGAATGCGGTTACGATCGCCGATTTCCACGCGGGTCGGTTCGCCAGCATACTTAAGATCCTGGTTAACTTCGCCGATGGAGGCGAACTGATAGATCTCATTGTTGCAGCCAATGGTGGTATGACCATTCACGACAACGTGAGATTTCAGTACTGTACCCTCACCAATTTCGACATGGGGTCCAACAATACAAAACGGGCCAATGTGGACGTTTGCGCCAATGATGGCACCCGTTTCCACAATGGCGGTAGGATGAATAAAGGCGGATTTATCAATCACGTATCAGGCCTCCCGGCTACGCGCACACATCATTGTCGCTTCGCAAACAACTTTGCCGTCAACCATAGCTACGCCTTTGAAGCGAGTCAGGCCGCGACGCGTTTTTTCAAAAGTGACTTCCATGATCATTTGATCACCAGGCACGACCGGACGCTTGAAGCGCGCTTCATCGATACCCGCGAAGTAATAGAGTTCACCCGGCTCCAGTTTACCTACGCTTTTAAACGCCAGAATACCGGTAGCCTGTGCCATCGCTTCCAGGATCAACACACCCGGGAAGATAGGTTTACCAGGGAAGTGCCCCTGGAAGAATGGCTCGTTAACGGAGACATTTTTCACTGCGCGCAGAAAACGACCTTCTTCAAAATCCAGCACACGGTCTACCAGTAAAAACGGGTAGCGGTGCGGCAGAAGTTCTAAAATCTCTTCAATATGCAGAGTATGAGTGTCAGTAGTCAAAATACTCTTCCTGTCAAATGTACTAAGTAGCAATAATAACACGGCCTGCCGGTTTATAAACAAAGCCGACAGGCCGGGAAATTTAGCGTTAAACGGATGAACGCTTAGTCTTGTTGATCGATTTTGCGCTCAATCGCTTTGAGTCGCTTGCTCATATCATCAATATTCATCACCAGTGCAGCTGTTTTACGCCATACCTTGTTCGGTTGCAGCGGGATACCGGAGGAATAAACGCCGGGCTCAGTGATGGGACGCATCACCATACCCATCCCCGTCACCGTGACTTTGTCGCATATTTCCATATGGCCATTGATCACGCTGGCACCGCCTATCATGCAGTAACGGCCTATTTTCAGGCTGCCTGCCATGATAACACCACCCGCAACTGCGGTATTGTCGCCAATCACAACGTTATGTGCAATCTGGCACTGGTTGTCTATGATAACACCGTTACCAATAATGGTGTCGTCAAGTGCACCACGGTCAATGGTTGTGCAAGCGCCGATCTCAACGCGATCGCCGATAATCACGCGACCCAGCTGCGGGATCTTAACCCAGTTACCCCGATCGTTGGCGTAACCGAATCCGTCAGAACCAATCACCGTGCTGGACTGTACGAGGCAATTCTCGCCAATCTCAACCTCATGGTAGACAGAAACATTGGCCCACAGACGAGTCCCTGCGCCAATTTTCGTATTTTTTCCAACAAAGCAGCCTGGCCCAATCACCACGTTATCACCCAGCACAACGCCGGATTCGATAACGGCGTTTGCGCCGACTGCCACGTTGTTACCCAGCTGAGCCGTTGGATCAATCGCAGCGCTGGCTGCAATGTTCTGCGCCGGCTGCGGCGTGGTATCAAGAATTTGGGCCATGCGTGCATAGGTCAGGTAGGGATTTTTCACTACCAGTGCAGCGTTAGTGGCAAACGGAAGATCGTCCTGCGTCAGAACAACGGCAGACGCCTGGCACTGAGCCAGGTGTTCACGGTACTTAGGGCTTACCATGAAGGTAATAGTGCCTGCTTTAGCAGATTGCATGGACGCAACAGCGGTGATGACGATATCGCCATCACCGTGTAATTCTGCATCCAACTGCTGAGCTAAATCAGCCAGTCGAATTGAAGGCATTACTTATTTAACCTGTTTCAGAACATCAGCGGTGATGTCTTTAACATCGCTGCTGTTGAATGCAACGGCGTTCGCATCAACAACCAGATCGATGCTCTGATCGGCTGCTACTGCTTTAACGGCAGACTGAATACGCGTCACCAGCTTGCCACGCTCTTCGTTAGAACGACGCTGACGATCCTGCTCGAAAGCCTGCGCTTTCTGAGAGAAGGTCTGGCGCTGAGACATGACGTCTTTTTCCAGTTTGCTGCGCTCGCTCGCTTTCATGGTAGAACCATCACGCTGTAAACGCTGCATCTTGGACTGAAGATCACCTTCCATACGTTGCAGTTCGCTCGCACGGCCTTTGAATTCGTTTTCCAGCGTTGCAGAAACGCCCGTTTTCTGTGCAACCTGCTGGAACAAATTACCCATGTTGACGATTGCAATTTTGTCCGCTGCCTGAGCAGAAGTTGCCATCGCTAAACCGAGACCTGCAGCTAATAACCACTTTTTCACAATTAACTCCTTACCATCCCATTGGCACCCGAGGGGTGCCGTTCTTTGCGTGGCAAGGCGACCGTTTTACCGATCGCCGGTTGTCAGCGCTACACTGCCAACGCATTCCATTGCAGCGGATTATTACCAGGTTTTACCAATGTTAAACTGGAACTGCTCCGCTTTGTCTCCATCGTATTTCTTGAACGGCTGGGCGTAGGAGAAGACCAACGGCCCCAGCGGTGACATCCATTGTAATGCGATACCTGCGGACATGCGAATGTTGCCCGGATCGCTGTAGTCCGGAACGCCCGCTGCACGCATCTGGGCGGTATTCTCCCAGTTGGTATCCCACACCGTACCTGCATCCATAAAGAAGGAGGTACGGACAGAGTTCGCGTACTTATCACTGATAAACGGCGTCGGCGTGATGAACTCGAGGCTCGCCACGGCCATGGCGTTACCGCCTACCGCATCATCAGAGCTACAGACTTGTTTTGAATCGCGGCTTGCGCAGTTATCTTCGTCATTACCGCCGTAGTAAACCGCTTTCGGACCAATGTTATTGGACTGGAAGCCACGAACGGTGCTTGAACCACCGGCGTAGAAGTTCTCATAGAACGGCAGCTCTTTGCTTCCGATACCGTCACCATAGCCCCAGCGGGTACGACCCAGTACGACCCACTTGTGGTCGTCATCAATTGGGAAGTAGGACGCCGTATCCAGCGTGACCTTGTAGAACTCGTTATCCGAGCCCGGGATCGTCACCTTACCGTTCAGGTTAACGCGTGAACCTTCCGTCGGGAAGTAGCCACGGTCAAGACGGTTGTAGGTCCAACCGTAGTTGAAGGTGAAGTCATCCGCGGCGAAACCGTTGTCATCGCTGGACGTACTTGCAGACTGACCGATGGAGTCCAGGTAACGCCACATCGCCACCTGCGGTTGCATGTTAGACAGGTCGTTATGCACGTACCCTAAACCTGCACGCAGGGTGTTGTATTCGTTAACCGGGAAGCCGAGCGTACCATCCAGACCGTAACTCTTGTTGGTATACGAGGAGAGGTCCGCGTCGTCTGCTTTAAAGTCGTTATAGAAGATACGACCACCCAGGCTTACACCGTCCACGGTGAAGTATGGGTTGGTAACGGAGAACTCAGAGTAGGTCTGGTAGTCGTTTTTCGTCCCGTTGATACCGACAGAGTAACCCGTACCCAGCCAGTTATCCTGCTGAACGCCGACCTGGAAGCTCACGCCACTTTCAGTACCGTAACCAATACCGAAGTTGAAACTACCGGTATTACGTTCTTTAACTTTATAAACAACATCCACCTGATCCGGACGACCTGGTACACGCTGAGTATCGGTATCGACCGTTTCGAAGTAGCCCAGACGGTTCAGACGCTCTTTACCCTGGTCGACCAGATCGCTTCCCAGCCATGCCCCTTCCATCTGGCGCATTTCACGGCGCAGAACGGAGTCTTTAGAGGTATCGTTACCTTCGAAGCGGATTTTACGCACGTAGAAACGGTTGCCCGCATCAACGTTAACGTGAAGCTTAACAGTCTTATCCGCGTCGTTAATTTCCGGCTGCGTTTGCACACGCGGATACGCATAACCATAGCGGCCGAGCAGCTTCTTAATGCTGTCTTCCATTTTGGTGACTTTAGATCCGCTATACAGATCGCCCGGCTGGATTTTGGTCAGAGATTCAATTTCAGCAGAATGTCCTGCCAGGTTGCCGCTGACTTCAACACCTGAAAGCGTGTATTTATCGCCTTCTGTGATGTTAACGGTAATGTAGATACCTTTCTTGTCCGGAGTCAGACTCACCTGAGTTGAATCGATGTTGAAACGGGCGTAACCGCGATCCAGATAGTAGCTGCGCAGGGTTTCAAGGTCACCCGCCAGTTTCTGTTTCTGGTATTTACGATCGCCTACCACGTTCCACCACGGCACTTCGTCACGCAGCTGGAAGTTGGAGATCAATTCGTCGGTGCTGAACGCGTGGTTACCCACGATGTTGATCTGCTGGATCTTCGCAGAAACACCTTCCTGGAAGACCAGTTTCAGGTCAACACGGTTACGTGGCAGCGGTGTAACAACCGCTTTAACGCTCGCGCTGTATTTACCGACGCTGTAATAGAAATCTTCCAGACCTTTTTCAATGTCTGCAAGGGTTGTGCGGTCCAGAGATTCCCCCACACGAACACCCGATGCCTCAAGGTTCTGCTTGAGCATGTCATCTTTCACCGACTTGTTGCCGGAGAAAGTGATGCTGGCAATCGTTGGACGTTCTTTTACCTGAACCACCAGCGTATCACCATCGCGCAGGACGCGGACGTCCTCAAAGTTGCCAGTGGCAAACAGAGCACGGATGGTGTTACTGATATCTTCATCATTAACCGTATCGCCGGGGCGCACAGGCATACTGAGGAGGGCCGCACCAACGGCGACACGCTGAAGGCCTTCGAAATGAATATCTTTCACTACGAACCCGTCAGCACCGTATACGGTCGCGCTGCTAAACAGCAGCGACGCTATGAGCAACTTTTTCATCGCCATCGTTATTATGCGTTCTTCCTAACTAACTCTCTTACAACCGAGAGAAATCATTGAAAAGTGCAAGCCCCATTAACAGCACCAGCAAAATCGAGCCAATGCGATAACTAAAGTCTTGAACTCGCTCGGATACCGGTCCGCCTTTTAGCTTTTCAATCGCTAAAAACAGCAGATGGCCCCCATCTAATACGGGAAGCGGGAACAGGTTGATTATCCCCAGGTTCACGCTAATCAGCGCAAGGAACATGAGATAGTAAATCACCCCGAACTCCGCTGACATCCCAGCCCCCTGAGCAATCGAAATTGGCCCACTGAGGTTGTTCAGTTTCACATCACCGGTTATCAATTTCCCCAACATGTTGACCGTAAGCTTCATCAGCTGCCATGTTTTATCCGTGGCCTCAACGATGGCGCTAAACGGCCCATACTGGCGTATTGTCTTGTACTCATCTGGCAGTGGGATCACTTTCGGCACAACGCCGGCAAACCCTTCCGCCTTACCGCCGCCCGATTTGGTATCCGGGGTGAGGGTCAGTGAGAGCGAACTCCCCTGCCTTTCCACTTCCAGCGCGAGCGGCTTGCCTGGATTATCGCGCACCAGAGTAACAAAGGTCATCCATTGTGTTAATGGCTGACCATCGACTTTAACGATCCTGTCACCCGCTTGTAAACCTGCTTTACTCGCTGCCGAATTAGACTGTACTTCGGCTAACACCGGCTCGATCTGCGCGCTGCGCGGGCGAATCCCCAGTGTAGCGACTGGATCCTCTTTGTCTGGCTCAAAGCGCCAGTGGCGTAAATCCAGCACTTTTTCCTGCCGCTGGTCGGAACCAAAAGGCGATACGCTGACGGTTGTCTGCTCATCACCGATTTTCGCAACCAGTTGTAACCTCACGGCATCCCAATCAGGGGTTTCGATACCATCAATCGCTTTAAGTTCCATTCCCGGTGTAATTTGCGCCGTTGCCGCAATGGAACCCGTGGTGATTTCACCCACAACCGGGCGTACGCCAGGCACGCCGATAATAAACACCAGCCAGTAGGCGAAGATAGCGAAGATGAAATTGGCTACCGGTCCGGCAGCGATGATGGCAGCACGTTGGCCAACAGTTTTATTGTTGAACGCGCTATGTCGAAGTTCCGGGGCGACAGGCTCAACGCGTTCGTCGAGCATTTTGACATAGCCGCCCAGGGGGATCAGAGCAATGACAAACTCGGTGCCATGCTTATCGGTGCGCTTCCAGAGCGATTTGCCAAAGCCAATCGAGAATCGCTCTACCCGCACACCACAGCGCCGGGCAACCCAGAAATGGCCAAATTCATGCACGGTAATCAGTACACCCAATGCAACAATGAACGCCGCCAGATTCCAGAGAATGCTCAGCATAAAACCTTCCGTTATATCGTCCCAAACACCAGTAAAAGCAGGCAAGCAAATACGGGAACAGCCGCGGTAAGGCTGTCAATGCGATCCAGTATTCCGCCATGTCCTGGAATCAGGTGACCACTGTCCTTAATCCCTGCTTCACGCTTAAACATGCTCTCGGTTAAATCACCCAGTACCGATGCCAGCGCCGCGAAAATCGAACATACCAGCAGCGTGGAGGGGGCAACCTCAAGATTCGCCCAGACGCCATAGCTCCAGGAGATAATCGCTGCCGTAAACAGGCCGCCGATGAAACCTTGCCAGGTTTTGCCCGGAGAAACCTTTGGCGCCAGTTTATGTTTGCCAAACAGTTTACCAAACATATAGGCTCCGGAGTCAGCCCCCCAGACGAGAATCATCACATAAAGCAGCCATATTGCGCCGCTGTAGTGGTTTTCGTCATAGTGCCAGGCGCGCAGCGCAACCATACCCCAGAAGAACGGAACAATCGTGAGCAGACCAAAAATAAGGCGCAACACTTTAGAGTTACGCCAGATCGCCGCAGAGCCCGGGTAGAAAAGCACTAAAACAAGCGCAGCAATCCACCAGGCCAGCGATATCCATAAGGATCCGGCAACCAGCGGCTGGTGAACATCGTGATGATATTCAGGCAAGGTATACAGCATCAGGGCCAGTAAAAAACCACAGAGTACCGCCAGCCATACCCGCTGAGTGCGCGAGGTAAAGCCGCTAAGCTGCCCCCATTCCCACGCGGCGAGCATACACACCACCAGCGTAACAATAGCGAATCCCACCGGAGGCAGTAAAAACAGCGCTGCGATAACGACGGGTATTAATACAAAAGCGGAAATCAGGCGATACTTCAGCAAAAGCTACCCCCATCAGGCGTTATCGCCACCAGGCTCGGTGCCGCCGAAACGACGCTCTCGATTGGCAAAGGCATGCAGCGCACCTTCAAAGTCTTGTTCATCAAAATCTGGCCAAAGAACATCCGTAAAGTAAAGTTCAGCGTAGGCAATTTGCCACAGCAAAAAGTTACTTATGCGATGCTCCCCCCCTGTCCTTATAACCAAATCCACGGGAGCCAGTTCATTCATGCAGATTTGCTGACTCAGCGCCTCTTCATCTATCTGGTCGGGTCTTAACAGCCCTTCCTGAACCTGCTCAGCCAAATGCCGAACCCCCTGGATAATATCCCAGCGTCCACCGTAATTCGCCGCGATATTGAGCGTCAGGCCGGTATTATTTTCCGTCAGCGCTTCAGCTTTGCGAATCCGTTCCTGCAAACGTGAGTTAAAACGACTGGTTTCGCCAATAATACGCAAGCGGACGTTGTGGCGGTGCAGGCTTTTTACTTCACTATCGAGCGCCCACACGAACAGTTCCATCAACGCAGTCACTTCTTGCGCAGGTCGATTCCAGTTTTCACTGCTAAAAGCATAGAGCGTTAACGCATCAATGCCGTTATTGGCGGCAAAAGAAACGGCGCGGCGAACAGATTTCGCCCCGGCTTTATGCCCAAAGGCTCGTATCTTCCCTTGTCTTTTCGCCCAGCGGCCATTGCCATCCATGATGATTGCAACATGGCGACAGCCATGTGC
The DNA here is from genome assembly GCF_049236925.1 of Enterobacter cloacae complex sp. SYL003. NCBI lineage: Bacteria > Pseudomonadati > Pseudomonadota > Gammaproteobacteria > Enterobacterales > Enterobacteriaceae > Enterobacter > Enterobacter cloacae complex sp. SYL003. Next base: position 27,800 of record NZ_JBMKJK010000026.1, read on the forward strand.
TGGCAAGTTTTCGCTTATTGGTTGATTCGCAGACAACATAACGCGTTTTTAGTCCCTGAAAGGATTTAACGGTACACAGGAATACTGAAGCCTATACATAAAAAAGCCGTGTCATACCACGGCTTACCTGACCACTTAAAGCCAAATACCTGCGATCAGGTGGCGCAGACTATATCACTGAAGCCCAACGCTAACAAATAGCACGACGACTAGTGCTTGCTTTATCACCAGCTTGCGAGACGTGTCACCTGTTTACGCGCAACAATACGTGCCTGTTCATCCACGGCCAGCACCTCTTCCACACTCTGCGGCTCACGCAAATCCATCATCTCCAGCACGGATAAATTCAACGCGGCGATATCAGTAAAGCGGATCTGCTGATTCAGGAATGCTTCAACGGTCACTTCATTGGCGGCATTAAGCGCCGTTGTCGCCGCCTGCCCCTGATCGAAGGCCGTCATCGCCAGTTTCAGGCAGGGATAACGGTCGTAATCAGGCTCGCTAAACGTCAGTGAACTCAGCTTGCAAAAATCGAGAGGCTTAACGCCCGATTTTACGCGGTTTGGCCACGCCATCGTATGAGCAATAGGCGTACGCATATCCGGCTCGCCCAACTGGGCCAGCACGCTGCCGTCCTGATAGCGCACCATCGAGTGAATCACCGACTGCGGGTGGATCAGCACTTCCATCTGTTTCGCCGACGCATTGAACAGCCAGCGAGCTTCAATGTATTCCAGACCTTTATTCATCATGGTGGCCGAATCGACGGAGATCTTACGCCCCATTGACCAATTCGGATGACGACACGCCTGATCCGGCGTCATTGCGCTCAATTCAGACAGTGGCGTTTCACGGAACGGGCCACCAGACCCGGTAAGCAGAATCGACACAACGCCATTCTGCTCCAGGTCAGCGTACCCCAGGTTTTGTTGAAAAGGTTGGGGTAAACTCTGAAAAATCGCGTTGTGCTCACTATCGACCGGCAAAAGACGCGCCCCACGCTGTTTTACCGCCTCCATAAAAAGGCGTCCGCAGGTGACCAGCGACTCTTTATTTGCAAGCAGAACATCTTTTCCCGCATCAATAGCGGCAAGCGTCGGCAGAAGACCCGCCGCCCCGACGATTGCCGCCATTACCTGATTAACTTCATCAAGCGAGGCCATATCGCAAGCCGCCTGTTGCCCGCTGAGCACTTCGGTACGACAGCCCTTCTCCTGCAACAGCGCTTTCACCTGGCGGGCGCTCTCTTCATCATCCATCACCGCAAAACGAGGGGTAAACTCCATGCACTGTTCGACCATTCGCTGCACGTTTTTTCCGGCCACAAGTGCGGCCACGGTGTAGCTGTCGGGATTATGACGTACGACGTCGAGAGTGCTGCAACCGATAGAGCCGGTCGAGCCGAGGAGAGTGAGATGCTTCATGAGATGCCCAAAAGTTAGACCAGATAAAAGCAAAACGCCGCCAGCAAGACTCAATGTCCTTCTGAACGGCGTTTATCAGTGTATAGCGAAAATCAGAACTGCATCAGTTCCGCTTCTTTTTCTGCCAGCGCCGCATCAATTTTCTTGATCGCCGCGTCGGTCATTTTCTGAATGTCGTCCTGAGAGCGACGATCGTCGTCTTCGCTGATCTCTTTTTCTTTCAGCAGGGCTTTCACTTTATCGTTCGCATCGCGACGCACGTTACGCACGGAAACGCGACCCTGCTCTGCTTCACCGCGAACGACTTTGATCAAATCTTTACGACGCTCTTCCGTCAGCGGAGGCAGTGGAACACGAATATCCGCGCCCGCTGAGCTTGGGTTCAGGCCCAGGTCAGATGCCATGATCGCTTTTTCAACGGCCGGGCTCATTGAGCGATCGAACACGTTGATTTTCAGGGTACGGGTATCTTCTACCGTCACGCTCGCCAGCTGACGCAGTGGCGTAGGCGTACCGTAGTATTCTACGATGATGCCATCCAGCAGGCTTGGGGAAGCACGGCCAGTACGGATTTTGCTGATTTGGTTTTTGAACGCTTCTACGCATTTGTCCATGCGTACTTCAGCATCTTTTCTGATGTCGTTAATCACGATACGAATCCTTGAAAACTTGTCTCAGGCAGACTATCCGCCAGCACAGCGCTACAGGTGTGCTAAGTATAGTCGCGTTTAATTCATGACAGCGCCAAAGGCGCGTCCAGGTAAGATACCACTACAAAGTAAAGCGGAATCTTACCTGTATTTATCGCCGACGGAAATTATTCCGTGATCAAAGTGCCTTCTTTTTCGCCCATCACGACGCGACGCAGCGCGCCAGGCTTGTTCATGTTGAAAACACGGATCGGCAGTTTATGGTCGCGAGCAAGCGTGAAGGCGGCAAGATCCATCACTTTCAGCTCTTTATCCAGCACTTCGCTGTAGCTCAGCTGATCGTACATGGTCGCTGAAGGATCTTTTGCCGGGTCGGCAGTAAACACGCCATCTACTTTGGTCGCTTTCAGCACCACATCGGCTTCGATTTCGATACCGCGCAGGCAGGCTGCGGAATCGGTGGTAAAGAACGGGTTACCCGTACCGGCGGAGAGGATCACCACGCGGTTGTTGCGCAGCAGGCTGATAGCCTCTGCCCAGCTGTAGTTATCGCATACGCCATTCAAAGGAATAGCGGACATCAGGCGAGCGTTCACATAGGCGCGATGAAGCGCATCACGCATCGCCAGGCCATTCATCACGGTTGCCAGCATCCCCATGTGGTCGCCCACTACGCGGTTCATCCCCGCTTTCGCCAGACCAGCACCACGGAAAAGGTTGCCACCGCCAATGACCACGCCAACCTGAATACCCAGTTCGACCAGTTCTTTGATTTCCTGTGCCATGCGATCAAGGATGCTTGCGTCAATACCGAAGCCTTCCGATCCTTGCAGCGCTTCGCCACTCAGCTTAAGCAGAATGCGTTTGTACACGGGTTTTGCATTGGTAGCCATGTTTCTTTCCTGAGACTGTCAACGATTAAGATGGGGTTAATTCTGGCGACATGATATGTCGCAAATCAGCACAGCGATACTGGAGCCTGTCTGATTTCGTGAGACGGGTGACAAAAAGAAGCCGCCCTCAGGCGGCTCCTTTTCAATCATTAAGACTGCTTGGACATGGCAGCAACTTCTGCTGCGAAGTCAGTCTCAACTTTCTCGATGCCTTCGCCCACTTCGAAGCGGATGAAGCCAGTCACGTCAGCGTTGTGCTCTTTCAGCAGCTGAGCAACAGACTTGCTTGGATCCATTACGAAAGGCTGGCCAGTCAGAGAAACTTCGCCGGTGAATTTCTTCATGCGGCCTTCAACCATTTTCTCTGCGATTTCTTTTGGCTTACCAGACTGCATCGCGATGTCCAGCTGAACCTGGTACTCTTTCTCTACCACTTCAGCAGACACGTCTTCTGGCTTAACGAATTCTGGTTTGCTTGCAGCGATGTGCATTGCCAGCTGTTTAACCAGCTCTTCGTCAGCGCCTTTAGCCGCAACCAGAACACCGATACGCGCGCCGTGCTGGTAAGAGCCCAGAACATCGCCTTCCAGGGAAGAAACGCGACGGATGTTGATGTTCTCACCGATTTTAGCAACCAGCGCAACACGCTCTTCTTCGAACTGTGCTTTCAGCACTTCAACGTCAGTGATTTTGCCTGCAACCGCTGCGTCCAGAACTTTGTTAGCAAATGCCTGGAAACCAGCATCTTTAGCAACGAAGTCAGTCTGGCAGTTAACTTCCAGAATGATGCCGTAGTTGCCGTCGATTTTGGTGATGATCACGCCGTCAGCAGCAACGTTGCCTGCTTTCTTAGCTGCTTTGATCGCACCGGATTTACGCATGTTTTCGATTGCCAGCTCGATGTCGCCGTTCGCTTCGGTCAGCGCTTTCTTGCAATCCATCATGCCTGCGCCAGTACGCTCACGCAGCTCTTTTACCAGGGATGCGGTAATTTCAGCCATTCTTAAATCCTCGGGAGATGTGAACTGCCCGGCCGGGAGCCAAACAGTATAAATTGAAAAAAGGGGCCGATAATGGGCCCCTATTCATACACGGTACTAATAAGGGGTAAAACCTTATTATTCAGCTTCTACGAAGCTTTCTTCCGCCTGAGAAGCCAGATCCTGGGAACGGCCTTCACGAACGGTAGCAGCTACAGCGCTCAGGTACAGGCTAACAGCACGGATTGCGTCGTCGTTACCCGGGATAACGAAGTCAACACCGTCCGGATCGGAGTTGGTATCAACGATAGCGAATACCGGGATACCCAGGTTGTTAGCTTCTTTGATTGCGATGTGCTCGTGGTCTGCATCGATTACGAACAGCGCGTCTGGCAGGCCGCCCATATCTTTGATACCGCCCAGGCTGTTTTCCAGCTTGTCCAGTTCACGAGTGCGCATCAGCGCTTCTTTCTTAGTCAGCTTATCGAAAGTACCGTCCTGAGACTGGGTTTCCAGATCTTTCAGGCGCTTGATGGACTGACGAACAGTTTTCCAGTTGGTCAGCATGCCGCCCAACCAGCGATGGTTCACGAAGAACTGGTCGCAGCTGTTAGCAGCATCTTTCACAGCTTCGCTTGCAGCGCGCTTAGTACCAACGAACAGAATCTTACCTTTACGGGAAGAGATCTTGCTCAGCTCAGCCAGGGCTTCGTTGAACATTGGTACAGTCTTCTCAAGGTTGATGATGTGAACTTTGTTACGTGCGCCGAAGATGAAAGGCTTCATTTTCGGGTTCCAGTAACGGGTCTGGTGACCGAAGTGAACACCAGCCTTGAGCATGTCGCGCATGGAAACAGTTGCCATGTTTAAAACCTCTATATTGAAAGTTGGGGTTATGCCTCCACGTATCCCATATTACCGACCCCGAAGGGCACCCCGGAATATGTGCCGATACGTGTGTGTTGTTACACAAAGTGAGATTTGTCGCTCCCGTCCAGCCTGTGTATCTGAGATGGATCGGAAGTCCGGCGCGCTTTATATCACAAAACACGGCCAGAAACCAATAATTGTTGGCGGAGTGTGCTGTTAATGATTCTCAATTTGGCACGGGGTGCGCCTGACTGATACCATTGACAACACTTACACTAGTATTGTCGAAAAAATCGACACCGATGGACAGATTACATGGCTATCTCTATTAAGACACCTGAAGAAATTGAAAAGATGCGCGTCGCCGGTCGTCTGGCCGCTGACGTGCTGGAAATGATCGAACCGTTTGTGAAACCGGGCGTCAGCACCGGCGAACTGGATCGCATCTGTAACGACTATATCGTCAACGAGCAGCACGCGGTCTCCGCCTGCCTTGGCTATCACGGTTTTCCAAAATCCGTCTGCATCTCTATTAATGAAGTGGTTTGCCACGGCATTCCGGATGACGAGAAGCTGCTGAAAGATGGCGATATCGTCAACATCGACGTGACCGTCATTAAAGATGACTACCACGGTGACACCTCTAAGATGTTCATCGTTGGCAAGCCAACGATTCTGGGCGAGCGCCTGTGTAAAGTCACCCAGGACAGCCTCTACCTGGCGCTGAAAATGGTGAAGCCAGGCATCCGCCTGCGCACCATCGGCGCCGCAATCCAGAAGTTTGTGGAAGCGGAAGGTTTCTCCGTGGTGCGTGAATATTGCGGTCACGGTATTGGTCGTGTGTTCCATGAAGAACCGCAAGTTCTGCACTATGATGCAGACGACGGTGGCGTAGTGCTGCAAAAGGGCATGACCTTCACTATTGAGCCAATGGTCAACGCGGGCGATTACCGCATCCGTACCATGAAAGATGGCTGGACGGTAAAAACCAAAGACAGAAGCTTGTCTGCCCAGTACGAGCATACTATTGTGGTTACAGACAACGGCTGCGAAATTATGACGTTGCGCAAGGATGACACCATCCCGGCGATACTGACGAACATTGAGTGATAAGAAGCCGGCGAATGCCGGCTTTTTTAATGGCGATAGCTTTTTCTTATGGGTGGCGCACGATGAGTAATCTCTTACCCGAACAGTATGCTAACACAGCACTTCCCACCCTCCCCGACCAGCCTGATAACCCGGGCGTCTGGCCACCGCATGAGCTGACCTGCGCACATATCAAATCCCATATGGCGGTTTTCCATCGCTGGCTGGGTAGCGCATTTGATGCAGGCGTCTCAGCCGAACAGCTCATTGAAGCGCGCACCGAATTTATCGACCAACTCCTGCAACGTCTGTGGATCGACTACGGTTTCGGGCAGGTGAGCGACGTCGCGCTGGTTGCTGTCGGCGGATATGGCCGGGGTGAACTGCATCCGCTCTCTGATATCGACCTGCTAATCTTAAGCCGTAAAAAACTGCCGGACGATCGGGCGCAGAAAATCGGTGAGCTGTTGACCCTGCTCTGGGACGTGAAGCTGGAAGTGGGTCACAGCGTGCGCACGCTGGAAGAGTGTCTGCTGGAAGGGTTATCTGACCTGACCGTCGCCACCAATTTAATTGAAACCCGCCTGCTGATTGGCGACGTGGCGCTGTTCCTCGAACTGCAAAAGCACATCTTTAGCGACGGCTTCTGGCCTTCAGAAAAATTCTTCGCCGCGAAAGTCGAAGAACAAAACCAGCGCCACCAGCGCTATCACGGCACCAGCTATAATCTCGAACCGGATATTAAAAGCAGCCCCGGTGGCCTGCGCGATATCCACACGCTGCAATGGGTCGCCCGTCGCCATTTTGGGGCCACCTCGCTGGACGAAATGGTCGGTTTTGGTTTTCTGACCGAAGCCGAACGTAACGAACTCAACGAGTGCCTGCATCTGCTCTGGCGCATCCGTTTTGCGCTGCACCTGGAGGTCACCCGCTACGATAACCGCCTGCTGTTTGACCGGCAGCTTAGCGTGGCGCAGCGCCTGAATTACCAGGGCGAGGGCAACGAGCCGGTCGAGCAAATGATGAAGGATTTCTTCCGCGTCACTCGCCGCGTCTCTGAGCTGAACCAGATGCTTTTACAGCTGTTCGATGAGGCGATCCTCGCGCTGACGGCAGACGAAAAACCGCGTCCGATTGATGACGAATTTCAGCTGCGCGGCACGCTGATCGATCTTCGCGACGAAACGCTGTTCATCCGCGAACCGGAAGCGATCCTGCGAATGTTCTATACCATGGTGCGCAACAGCACGATCACCGGGATCTACTCCACCACCCTTCGCCATTTACGCCACGCGCGGCGTCATCTGAAGCAGCCGCTGTGTTACATCCCGGAGGCGCGCTCGCTATTCCTGAGCATGCTTCGTCATCCGGGCGCCGTCAGCCGCGGTCTGCTGCCGATGCACCGACACAGTGTATTGTGGGCCTATATGCCACAGTGGTCGCATATTGTCGGGCAGATGCAGTTCGACCTGTTTCACGCCTATACGGTGGATGAGCACACGATCCGCGTCATGCTGAAGCTGGAAAGTTTTGCCAGAGAAGAGACGCGATCCCGCCATCCGCTGTGCGTTGATTTGTGGCCGCGCCTCTCTCACCCCGAACTGATCCTGATCGCCGCCCTGTTCCATGATATCGCCAAAGGTCGCGGCGGCGACCACTCCGTACTCGGTGCCCAGGACGTGCTGAAATTTGCCGAGCTGCACGGCCTGAACTCACGTGAGACGCAGCTTATTGCCTGGCTGGTTCGCCATCATCTGCTGATGTCGGTTACCGCTCAGCGTCGTGATATTCAGGATCCGGAAGTGATCAAGCAGTTCGCCGAGGAAGTGCAAACGGAGAACCGCCTGCGCTACCTGGTCTGCCTGACGGTAGCCGATATCTGCGCTACCAACGAAACCCTGTGGAACAGCTGGAAGCAGAGCCTGCTGCGCGAACTGTACTTCGCCACCGAAAAACAGCTGCGTCGCGGGATGCAGAACACCCCGGATATGCGCGAGCGCGTGCGCCACCACCAGTTGCAGGCGCTTGCCCTGTTGCGCATGGATAACATTAACGAAGAGGCACTACATCAGATTTGGGCGCGCTGTCGCGCCAACTACTTTGTGCGCCACAGCCCAAACCAGCTTGCCTGGCACGCCCGGCATCTGCTGAAGCACGACCTGACGAAACCAATGATTCTGCTCAGCCCGCAGGCCACGCGTGGCGGAACGGAGATCTTTATCTGGAGCCCGGACCGGCCTTATTTGTTTGCGGCGGTCTGCGCCGAACTGGACAGGCGTAACCTGAGCGTTCACGACGCGCAGATTTTTACCACCCGCGACGGCATGGCGATGGACACCTTTATTGTACTGGAGCCGGATGGCAGCCCGCTGTCGTCGGACAGGCATGAGGGGATACGCTTTGGCCTCGAGCAGGCGATTACGCAGCGCAGCTGGCAACCTCCGCAGCCGCGACGTCAGCCAGCAAAACTGCGCCACTTTACCGTCGATACCGAGGTCAATTTCCTGCCGACCCATACCGACCGTAAATCGTTCCTTGAGCTGATTGCGCTCGACCAGCCAGGGCTGCTCGCCCGCGTCGGCCAGGTTTTTGCCGATCTGGGAATTTCGCTTCACGGCGCCCGAATTACAACCATTGGCGAACGAGTAGAAGATTTATTTATAATCGCGACGGCCGACCGGCGTGCCCTTAATAATGACCTGCAACTTGAAGTGCAACAACGGTTGACAGCAGCCCTCAATCCAAACGATAAAGGGTGACGTGTTTTTTAGTGAAATGGAAAGAGTAAACAATGCAGCAGTTACAGAACGTTATTGAGTCCGCTTTTGAGCGTCGCGCCGACATCACTCCGGCAAATGTGGATACCGTGACCCGTGAAGCGGTAAACCAGGTTATTTCCCTGCTGGATTCCGGCGCGCTGCGCGTGGCAGAAAAAATCGACGGTCAGTGGGTTACTCATCAATGGCTGAAGAAAGCTGTGCTGCTCTCTTTCCGTATCAACGATAACCAGGTTATCGACGGAGCAGAAAGCCGCTACTTCGATAAAGTGCCAATGAAATTTGCGGATTACGACGAAGCGCGCTTCCAGAAAGAGGGCTTCCGCGTAGTACCACCGGCAGCCGTTCGTCAGGGGGCATTCATCGCACGCAACACCGTGCTGATGCCATCCTACGTGAACATCGGCGCCTACGTTGACGAAGGCACCATGGTGGACACCTGGGCTACCGTCGGCTCCTGCGCGCAGATCGGTAAAAATGTTCACCTGTCCGGCGGCGTCGGCATTGGTGGCGTTCTGGAGCCACTTCAGGCTAACCCAACCATCATCGAAGACAACTGCTTCATCGGCGCACGTTCCGAAGTGGTTGAAGGCGTGATCGTCGAAGAAGGTTCTGTGATCTCCATGGGCGTGTACATTGGCCAGAGCACCCGTATTTACGATCGCGAAACCGGTGAAATTCACTACGGCCGCGTTCCAGCCGGTTCCGTTGTGGTTTCCGGCAACCTGCCGTCTAAAGATGGCAAATACAGCCTGTACTGCGCGGTCATCGTGAAAAAAGTGGATGCGAAAACGCGCGGTAAAGTGGGCATCAATGAACTGCTGCGCACCATCGATTAATCGGGTATAACAAAAAGCGGGGGCAACCCCGCTTTTTTTATATCCGAAGGTGGCGAAAATAGATTTTTTCGTTAATTATTCATAGGTTATGTTGAGATCAAGGGTACCGCTATGTACGATAATCTGAAAAGTCTGGGCATTACCAATCCTGATGAAATTGATCGTTATAGTCTCCGCCAGGAAGCCAATAACGATATTTTGAAAATCTATTTTCACAAGGACAAAGGAGAGTTCTTCGCCAAAAGCGTGAAATTTAAATACCCACGCCAGCGTAAGACCGTTGTCGCTGACGGTATCGGTCAGGGATATAAAGAAGTACAGGAAATCAGCCCTAACCTGCGCTACGTTATCGACGAACTCGATCAAATCTGCCAGCGCGATCGCAGCGAAGTCGATCTGAAACGTAAGATCCTTGACGACCTGCGTCACCTGGAAAGTGTTGTTACCCATAAGATCAGCGAAATTGAAGCTGATCTTGAGAAATTGACGCGTAACAAATGAGCCGTTTTATTGCCCGGTGGCGCTTCGCTTACCGGGCCTACGAACGCATGTAGGCCGGGTAAGGCGAAGCCGCCACCCGGCAAACAGCATCATCTTTGTTCATCCAGCTGCAACGCCACATACAGCAGTAGCCGGTCGTCAAAATTCCCTAAATCCAGCCCCGTCAGTTCCGAGATCCGGTTTAACCTATACTCCAGCGTATTACGGTGAATAAACAGCGCTTTTGACGTTGCCAGCGGCTGCACGTTATGCCGGAACCACGCCTGCAACGTGCGGCGCAGCAGCCCGTTGTTGTCCATCGCTTTCAGACGCACAAGCGGGCGCGCCAGCTCGTTGGCCTGCCAGCCACCGCGCAAACTGTCGAGCAGGACCGGCAGCATCAGATCCTGATAGAAATAACTGCGGCTCTCCGGCATGCGCTGTTTACCCACCATCATGGTGGTGCGCGCCGTTCGCCATGAACGGGCGATACTTCCCGGCCCGGTAAAGTAATTTCCCAGCGCGACGCGAAAACGGAGCTGTCCGTTCTCCTTCATGCGCTCGATGAGCAGCTCAACGCGGCGACGATGATCTTCCGCGTCCCAGCGGCCAAACTGATTAAGCGCAGGCTTGAGCACCACCATTTCCGTCAAAGAGACGATTGCCACCAGGTTGTTACGCTCCGGCGTCGCCAGCATATTTTGCAGCTGCTGTAGCTCCACCATGGCGCTGTCCACGCCAAGCTGGCCGCTATCCACCTCAATAACGGCGACCACGCGCGGCTGATTCAGGTCGATACCCAGACGCTGCGCCCACTCGCTCAGGGCAGGCGTGTGCTCCTCCGCCTGGATCAAATTCATCACCAGCTCTTCACGCAGGCGGCTGTCCTGGGCGAGCAGGTGCATCAGACGCGACTGCTCCAGCATCATCTCCGCCGTCATACAGACCAGCTCGCCGTATTTACGCAGCGATTCAGGATCGCCGGTCAGACCGATAACGCCAACAATCTCTCCTTCCAGACGCAGCGGCAGGTTGATCCCCTGACGGACCCCGTGCAGATGTTTCGCCACGGCGTCATCAATGTCGACCACGCGCCCCTGAGAGAGCACCAGCAACGCCCCTTCGTGCAATTCACCAATACGCTCACGATCGCCGCTGCCGATAATGCGCCCTCGGGCGTCCATTACGTTGATATTGGTATCGATGATTCGCATGGTGCGCGCCACGATATCCTGCGCCATTTTGGTATCAAGATGCCAGCCAGCCATATAACCCTCCCGTGAGCAGAGCTCAAGCATAGGGAAGTTCAGCTAAGGCTGCATTGTGCAGATGCCCAAAGGCAGAGAGAGATGTATGGAGTTGTGGGAAAGGTCACAGAAAAGAGAAAGCCCCTGCGAACAGGGGCTTAAGAAGATTACTGCATCAGGAGATAAATAGAGGTATCACCACGCTGAATATTCAGTGCCAGCACGGACGGCTTGCTGTCGAGAATTTTGCGCAGTTCAGCGATGTTTTTCACCGGCTGCTGGTTAGCGCCCATGATCACATCACCTTTTTTCAGGCCGATACGGGCAGCAGGTGAGTTCGCTTTCACGTTGTTCACCACCACGCCTTTATCTGCCCCTTTGTTGCTCATCTCAGCACCTTCAATACCGCTGAAGATGGTGCTGGAATCCACCTGATTCTGACTGCTCTGTTGCAGTTCCAGGCTCACGTTAACTGGCTTACCTTCACGCAGCAGGCCGAGGGTCACTTTACTGCCGATTGGCATAGAACCCACTTCCGCACGCAGGGCGGCAAAGCTGCTGATCGGTTTACCGTTCAGAGAGGTGATCACGTCACCCGCTTTAATGCCGGCTTTCGCCGCTGAAGAGTTCGGCATGACCTGGCTCACGAATGCGCCGCGCTGAGCGTCCACTTTCATCGCTTTCGCCAGCTCGGAGTTCAGCTCGGTCCCCATGATACCCAGCTCACCGCGTTTCACCTGTCCATATTGCACCATCTGCGCAGTCAGGTTTTTCACCATGTTGCTCGGGATAGCAAAGCCGATACCGATGTTGCCACCGTCCGGTGCCAGGATAGCGGTGTTGATACCGATCAGTTCACCGTTCAGGTTAACCAGCGCACCGCCGGAGTTACCGCGGTTAATGGCCGCATCCGTCTGGATGAAGTTTTCATAGTTTTCCGCATTCAGGCCGCTACGTCCCAGCGCGGAGACGATACCCGAGGTCACGGTTTCGCCCAGACCAAACGGGTTACCGATGGCGACAGTGTAGTCACCCACGCGCAGCGCGTCAGAGTCGGCAAGCTTAATCGCCGTCAGGTTCTTCGGATCCTGAATTTGAATCAGTGCGATATCGGAGCGCGGGTCTTTACCGACCACTTTGGCATCGAATTTACGGCCATCGCTCATCTGAACCTTAATGGTGTTAGCATTATCTACCACGTGGTTATTGGTCACCACGTAGCCTTTCGCTGCATCAATAATAACGCCCGAGCCGAGTGCCATGAATTTCTGCTGCTGGCCGCCGCCCTGACCGTCATCCCCTGCGCCGCCGCCCTGACAGAACGGGGAGCTCTGGAATGGCGAACCGTCCTGGCAGAATGGCGAATTGTCGCCGAAGAACTGCTGGAAATTACGCGGCATACGCGGCGTATTGACGGTTGTGCTGCCCTCAACGTTAATACTCACCACCGATGGCATCACTTTTTCGAGCATCGGGGCCAGGCTTGGCATCTGCTGTGCAGTCGCTGCCGAGGAAGCTGTCTCGGCCGCCGTCGCCAGAGGGGACAACGCTAAACCTAAACTCAGAGCCAGTGCACTCATTGCTAATGTGGTTTTTTTCATGTTTCTCAATCTCGATTTACCAGATAACGCAAAATTGCTGTGTAACTCAGATTCGTTTTATACCGCTTAGTTCCGGGATTAAGTTTATGGAAAAAGTAAAAATTTATTGGTCGTCTTTACAAAACTCATGGCTTATTCAACGGCCATAAGCTTGCGGTATTCATCCCAGGCATACAAATCTGTCATCCCGCTGATATAGTCCTGGATAAGACGACAGCGATAATAATATTCCATGACTGGCCATTGGGAAGAATGACGATCTATTTTACTGACGGCCTCAATGTATGCCAGCCGGTGACGGGTTGAAAGCTTCTGATAGAGACGAGATTCAATCGGCAGGCGGCGAACACGTTCATTTTCGACCAGCTCGCAAAACTCATCGACCGTCAGCTGGAGCAGCGGGCCATAAATTTCCAGCAACCCGCTGATAACCCGGTATCCTTGCAGCTCCAGCTGTTCGACATCCGGGTGGCTGAAAACATGGCGAACAGCCACGTTTTTATATAATTCAAGCAGCTGACTAAAACTGCTCTCATCTTCCAGCAGGGCGTGATTAAATTCCCCGCTAAATATCATCGGCAAATTATCAATGAAACGGGCGGCCGCATACGGCACCAGTTTATTCAGCGTATTGACCCGCAAATACATAAAGAACTGATCTTCGGTACTGCGGCTCAGCGAATTTGAACGCGATTTATCCCAGGCATTCTCGACGACCTGTGCAAACAGGGAACCTTTTTCATGCTCTCCCCAGGCATCGTGAAGATGCTGATACAGCTCCTCGACGCTGAATATTCTTTTTTCCACTGCGTCTTCCAGATCGGCCACGCAATAAGAAATGTCATCAGCCGCTTCCATAATCCACGTCAATGGAAAACGGCCATTCGGCGTTAGCGAAAGTTCTTTACGCAACCGTTCAATGTACGCTTCTTCCGACAGGTAATAGCCCGGTTTTTTCATCAGGTAGCTATGGGTGGCAGGCGTTTCCCCCATCCACCACGCGGGACGCGTGTATTTAAGAATACAGCCCACCTGCGCCCAGGTCAGATTCATGCGCATCAGGGAGTGCACCAGACGGATCCCCTGCGCGTTACCTTCGAAATGACACAGATCCTGACGCACCTTGCGGCGCAGATCGTTCAGGCTATCTTCGCCCTCACGCAGGCGTAAATCGCGTACCACACAGCGGTCATCGCTGAGCGGCTGGCTTATGGCGTCAGAGGGAAAAAGCCGCTGTTTAAACCAGTCATTGATGGCGGCCTCGCCGAAATGACCAAAGGGAGGATTGCCGATATCGTGCATCAGGCAGGCCATCTCAACGATGCTTTCGAACGGCCCGGTCAGTTCATCCAGCCCGTAGGTTTCCAGCAGACGTTGCTCTTTAAGACGGCTGAGGATCTCTTTTGCAATGTAGCGCCCCACCTGCTGCACTTCCATGGAGTGCGTTAACCGCGTACGCACCGCGGCGTTACGCTCCAGCGGGAACACCTGGGTTTTTTGCTGTAACCGGCGGATGGCGGGCGAATTGATGATGCGTCCGCGATCGCTTTCAAAAATGCGCAGGATCTCATGTTCGCTCTTATCGCCCTGTGGCGAACGGAAACGTCGGTGCCAGTTAATTTTGGTGCGAAAATCGATTGGTGCCATGTGCTCCCCCGCGTGAGAATGCGTTTCCCCTTAACCGCATGATAGACTATGCATCTTAACAAGGCACATCGCGAGTAAATCTATGAAAATCGGCATTATTGGTGCAATGGAAGAAGAAGTTACGCTGCTGCGTGACAAAATTGAGAACCGTCAGACCCTCTCCCTTGGTGGCTGTGAGATCTACACCGGCCAGCTGAACGGCGTTGACGTGGCTCTGCTGAAATCAGGCATCGGTAAAGTTGCAGCGGCACTGGGCGCGACCCTGCTGCTTGAGCGCTGCAAGCCTGACGTTATCATTAATACAGGTTCGGCGGGCGGTCTGGCGCCGACGCTGAAAGTGGGCGATATCGTGGTTTCCGACGAAGCGCGTTACCACGATGCAGATGTCACCGCATTCGGCTACGAATATGGTCAGCTTCCGGGCTGCCCGGCCGGGTTTAAAGCGGATGATAAGCTGATTGCCGCCGCTGAAAGCTGCATTAACGAGCTGAATCTCAATGCGGTGCGTGGCCTGATCGTCAGCGGCGATGCCTTTATCAACGGCTCTGTTGGTCTGGCGAAAATCCGTCATAACTTCCCGCAGGCTGTGGCCGTTGAGATGGAAGCCACGGCCATTGCGCACGTGTGCCATAACTTCAGCGTGCCGTTCGTGGTCGTTCGCGCGATCTCTGACGTGGCGGACCAGCAGTCCCACATCAGCTTCGACGAGTTCCTGGCCGTTGCGGCCAAACAGTCCACCGTGATGGTGGAAACCCTGGTGCAGAAACTGGCGCGTGGGTAAGGTGTC
Source organism: Enterobacter cloacae complex sp. SYL003 (assembly GCF_049236925.1). Taxonomy (NCBI): domain Bacteria; kingdom Pseudomonadati; phylum Pseudomonadota; class Gammaproteobacteria; order Enterobacterales; family Enterobacteriaceae; genus Enterobacter; species Enterobacter cloacae complex sp. SYL003. Next base: position 43,084 of record NZ_JBMKJK010000026.1, read on the forward strand.
ATTCAGGGCGCTGGTCGCCCTGCTTCTGCTCGCCCCGGCCTGGCTCATCGCCGCGCCGCGGGTGATCACACTCTCCCCTGCCAATACGGAACTGGCGTTTGCCGCCGGGATTACGCCCGTTGCGGTGAGCAGCTTTTCCGATTATCCACCGCAGGCCGCCCATCTCGAACAGGTTGCCACCTGGCAGGGAATGAACCTGGAACGCATCGTGGCGCTGAAGCCCGATCTGGTTCTTGCCTGGCGCGGCGGTAATGCCGAACGACAGGTGGACCAGCTCTCTTCGCTGGGAATAACGGTAAAATGGGTAGATGCGGTGAGCATCGAACAGGTGGCGCAAACCCTCCGTGACCTCGCGCCCTTCAGCCCTACCCCCCAACGCGCCGAGCACGCTGCACAGCAGATGCTCAACGACTATGCTGCGCTAAAAACCCGATACGGCACGCAACCGAAACAACGCGTTTTTCTGCAATTTGGCAGCCAGCCGCTGTTCACTACCGGGAAAGGCTCGATCCAGAACCAGGTGCTTGAGATCTGTGGAGGTGAAAATATCTTTGCTGAAAGCCGGGTCCCCTGGCCGCAGGTCAGTCGTGAGCAGGTTCTGGCGCGACAACCGCAGGCCATTGTGGTGGTCGGAAATGCGAGCGAGATTCCTAAAATAGAACAATTCTGGCATCGGCAGCTTAAAATTCCGGTCATCGCACTCAACAGCGACTGGTTTGAACGCGCCAGCCCGCGTATTATCCTCGCCGCAAAACAACTCTGCGCCGAACTGGCAGAGAGTCACTCAAACAGATAAATACCCTATTCGAGGATTTAACGATGCTCGTGTATTGGCTGGATATTCTTGGCACAGCCGTTTTTGCTATCTCCGGCGTTTTGCTTGCCGGAAAACTACGCATGGATCCTTTTGGCGTACTGGTGCTCGGCGTCGTTACGGCGGTAGGCGGCGGAACGATTCGCGATATGGCGCTGGCAAACGGCCCGGTATTCTGGGTAAAAGATCCAACGGATCTGGTGGTGGCGATGGTCACCTGCCTGTTAACCATCGTGCTGGTTCGTCAGCCTCGCAGACTACCAAAATGGATATTGCCGGTGCTGGATGCCGTCGGTCTGGCGGTCTTTGTGGGAATAGGCGTGAATAAAGCCTTTATTGCCGGGACTGGCCCGCTGGTGGCGATCTGTATGGGCGTGTTGACCGGCGTGGGCGGAGGGATTATTCGCGACATTCTGGCGCGAGAAGTCCCGATGATCCTGCGAACGGAAATCTACGCGACGGCCTGTATCATCGGGGGGATTGTTCACGCCACGGCGTATTACACCTTTGCTGTCCCGCTGGAAAACGCGGCGATGCTGGGGATGGTGGTAACGCTGGTGATCCGTTTAGCGGCGATACGCTGGCACCTGAAGCTGCCGACGTTTGCACTGGATGAAAATTCAAGATAGGTGTCGTTTATAAGCCCGGTGGCGCTTCGCTTACCGGGCCTACAATTTGCATTCAGGTTAAATACTGAATGAAGAACCACACCCGCAGGTGCTGGTCGCATTCGGGTTAGTCACCACAAAGCGCGAACCTTCCAGACCTTCAGTGTAGTCCACTGAACCGCCCACCAGATATTGCAGGCTCATCGGATCAACCACCAGCGCGACGCCCTGTTTCTCGATAGTCATATCACCATCGTTAACCTGGTCGTCAAAGGTAAAACCATACTGGAAGCCACTACAGCCGCCGCCGGTAATATAAACACGCAGTTTCAGATCCGGATTGTCCTCGTCGGCAATCAGGGTTTTCACTTTTTTCGCTGCTGCTTCGGTAAATTCCAGCGGCAACGCTACGTCATCACTCATCTTATGCTCCCATGAATACTGCGACTGCTATTGGGTAAAAATCACCCAATTCTTTTTGTCATTATCTAATACCCTGGTAATTCATTCAAGTATTCTGCTTCAGGGCCTGTTCAGCTTCCTGTTTCGCCAGGGTACGGGCAAGAATGGTGGAGTATAGCGGTTTTCCACCCAGGAATTGGGCTAATAGTGTCGCGCCGAGGCAGGTAATGATCATTGGCAAAATGAGCTGGTAATTGTCGGTCATTTCCAGCACCAGCACGATCCCGGTCAGCGGCGCACGCAGGGAGGCCGCCAGCAGCGCCCCCATTCCCGCAACCGCAAACGTTCCCGCATCCAGATGGTAGGCCGGGAAGCCTGCCGCCGCCGCCATCCCGAACGCCGTACCCAGCAGCGTCCCCAGCGCCAGCATCGGGGCGAAAATGCCGCCCGGGGCACCAGAGGAGAAGCACAATACCGTGGTGATGACGCGTGAAATAAACATAAACAGCAGCAGGCCTACGCTGAAATTCCCCGCCGCGGCAATGGGAATCAGACCGAAACCGCCGCCCGCCGCATTCGGTTCGATAAAACCGAGGATCCCGCACACGCCACCAAGCAGGCCCCCCACCAGCACCCATTTCGTGGTATTTCCGCCATGGATGCGCTGAAACATATCCTGCGCCCGTAAAATCAGGGTGTTAAAAAGCGGGCCAACGACGCCAAAAATCATCCCAAGAATCAGATACAGCCACAAAGTATTGACCGGCGCATTGGTTAGCTTGCCAACTTCAATCACCGCCCCTTCGCCGTTAAAGACGCGAAAGACAATGCTCGACATAATCACGCCGGTAAACACCGCTTTAATGGAGATCAGGTTGTAGCGGAACTGGGCGCGCATCTCTTCAATGATAAACAGGATACCCGCCAGCGGCGCGTTAAACGCGGCAGACAGCCCGGCCGCCGCCCCCGTTGCCAGCAGCGTATGGCGCGCTTCGGCGCTGCGCATACGGAACAGATCGCCGACCATGCGCCCGACGTTACCGCCCAGCTGTACCGTTGGTCCTTCCCGACCGAGCACCATGCCCGCTCCGAGCGTTCCCATCCCGCCGATAAATTTCACAGGAAGCACGCGCCACCAGCGAACCGGGCGTAGCTCTTCCAGCGCCCCCTCAATTTCAGGGATCCCCGAGCCACCTGCTTCAGGTGCGAATTTACGCACCAGAAAATAGCCCACCATGGCAAACAGGGCCGAAAGGCCAAAGGCCCACACCCAGACCAGCCATTCACGATCCGCGAAGCTGGCGACGGTGCCTATGCGCCAGTTGAGCACCGCATTGACGGCTTTCTCAAACGCGACGCCTACCAGCCCGGCCAGCGTGCCCACAACGGCGGCTGCCACCAGAATGGCTAACGGGGTTTTGTCACGGTTGAGCAGCCGCCGGATACTGACCCGGTGCTTCGCGCGCGTAAACTGTTGTTGTTCAAAAGAAGGCGTGTTCTCGTTCATTACCTGTTCTGTTTCGTCATACAAAAGGCCGCAGGGATTCTACCAGAGACAATCCCCTCGTCCCCTGAAAAATACTTAACAATTGTTAAGCCTTCTATGGGGCAAAAATTTTATAACCTCTTCCGAATCACTTAGAATAGTTGCCTTAACTCATTTCTACGAACCAGGAACGACGCCATGAGCAAGTCTGAAAACCTCTACAGCGCAGCCCGCGAGCTAATCCCAGGCGGCGTGAACTCACCCGTGCGCGCCTTTACCGGCGTGGGTGGCACCCCGCTGTTTATCGAACGTGCGGATGGCGCATATCTGTATGATGTGGATGGTAAAGCCTATGTCGATTACGTCGGCTCCTGGGGCCCGATGGTACTGGGCCACAACCACCCGGCGATCCGCAATGCGGTGATTGAAGCCGCTCAGCGCGGCCTGAGCTTCGGCGCGCCAACCGAGATGGAAGTCAAAATGGCGGAGCTGGTCACCGAACTGGTGCCAACGATGGACATGGTGCGTATGGTGAACTCCGGTACCGAAGCGACCATGAGCGCTATCCGTCTGGCGCGCGGTTTTACCGGCCGTGACAAGATCATCAAGTTCGAAGGTTGTTATCACGGCCATGCCGACTGTCTGCTGGTGAAAGCCGGTTCCGGCGCGCTGACCCTCGGCCAGCCGAACTCCCCGGGGGTGCCGGCTGATTTCGCGAAACACACGTTGACCTGCACCTATAACGATCTGAACACCGTTCGCGCCGCGTTCGAGCAGTATCCGCAGGAGATCGCCTGCATCATCGTTGAGCCAGTTGCGGGCAACATGAACTGTATCCCACCGCAGCCTGACTTCCTGCCGGGCCTGCGCGCCCTGTGCGATGAGTTCGGCGCGCTGCTGATCATCGACGAAGTGATGACCGGCTTCCGCGTGGCGCTGGCGGGTGCCCAGTCTTATTATGGCGTGGAGCCGGATCTGACCTGCCTCGGCAAAATCATTGGCGGCGGCATGCCTGTCGGCGCGTTCGGTGGACGTAAGGACGTCATGGACGTGCTGGCGCCAACCGGTCCGGTTTACCAGGCGGGTACGCTCTCCGGTAACCCGATTGCGATGGCGGCGGGCTTTGCCTGTCTGACCGAAGTGGCGCAGCCGGGTATCCACGAAACCTTGACGGACCGGACGACGCAACTGGCAAACGGTTTGCTGGAAGCCGCAGAAGATGCGGGTATTCCACTGGTGGTGAACCACGTGGGCGGGATGTTCGGGATTTTCTTCACCGATGCGAAAACCGTGACCTGCTATCAGGACGTGGTGAAATGCGACGTGGAACGCTTCAAACGCTTCTTCCACCTGATGCTGGAAGAAGGCGTGTATCTTGCCCCGTCAGCGTTTGAAGCGGGCTTTATGTCCGTGGCGCACAGCGAAGAAGATATCAATAACACCATCGACGCAGCGCGTAAGGTATTTGCGAAGCTGTAAAATGTGCGGCTTGATGCCCTCACCCCAACCCTCTCCCACAGGGCTGAGGGTTCCCCACAAATTAATGCGAGCACTGAGCAATCCCCTCGCCCCTCCGGGGAGAGGGTTAGG
>NZ_JBMKJK010000027.1:0-41786 GCF_049236925.1 Enterobacter cloacae complex sp. SYL003
TGTCGCGAGGTGGCGTATATTACGCTTTCCTCTTTCAGAGTCAACCCGTTATTTCAGGATTTTTTCTCTTCAACCGACCGGGTTGTCTGTGAAGTGATTCACATCTGCCGTGTCGATGGAGGCGCATTATAGGGAGTTCCCGAGCGACCGCAACAGAAAAGTTGCAAAAAAATGACTGACTGCTGTATTCCCCAGCAAAACCCCGCCTTATACCCTTTTACGCACAGAGTTATCCACAATCCATTGACGATCCCGGTGCGATCCCGCTAATTGAACACTATACTAGCGGCAAATATTCCTCTCGCAGACCAACCTGATGACGACACAACGACTTCAACGTGACTGGCGTATCCCAACCGCCGGGCTCGCCGTGCTGGTGTTACTTATGGCAGGTTTCGCACTGCATACGCACTGGAATGCTTTTATTCAGTGGTGCCTCGCCGCTCAGATCACCCTGCACCGTTATCTGGTGATGTATTTGCTGCAACTTAATAATCATCAGTACAGCGGTGGGCTGTGGTTGTTAACCGGTGCGTTTCTTTATGGTGTACTCCATGCCGTTGGACCAGGACACGGCAAATTTATCGTCGCCACGTATCTCAGCACCAATAAAGAGAGCCAGCTCGCGGCGCGCGTCGTACCGTTTATCGGTAGCCTGATGCAGGGCGTCAGCGCGATCCTCTTTGTGTTTATCCTGGCGGTTGGATTGAACCTCGCGTCAGGGGATATCAGTACCAGCCGTTGGTACGTCGAGAAAATCAGCGCCTTACTGATTGCCGCCTTCGGTGCGTTTATCATTTATCAGGCGCTCAGCAGCCTGCGTCCGCGCAAAATGGCGATTAGCGCCATCAAGCCGCATCATCAGCATAATGAACACTGTGGCTGCGGCCATCACGGCGTAGGGGTGGATCTGGCTAAAAGCGACTGGAAAACCCGTCTGGGCGTGGTGCTGGCCATTGGCGCACGCCCGTGCAGCGGAGCAATTATGATCCTGATGTTCTCGAATGCGCTCGGCATTATTAGCTGGGGAATTACTGCTGTGATGACAATGTCGCTGGGCACGGCGCTGTCGATTATGGGGCTGTCGCTGGCAGTACGTTACGCGCGTGAACGCACAGTAGCCTGGTTTAGTGGCGGCACTTCCCTGAACTGGGTAATGCCGATGGTCAAAATAGCCGGAGGAGTTGTTCTGATACTGTTCGCAACTATCCTCTTCCTGACGGTGATCCCCGTCAGCGCCAGCGGCGACTATATCGCCGCAGGATGCTAATAAAAGAAAACCCGCCAGCGGCGGGTTTTTTATCACTCGTTAATTCGCGGATGCTGGTCAACCAGGCGAGAACGTTTTTTCTGAAGCTCTTCAATCTCTGCGTCAATATCTTCAATCTTCTGCTCTACGTTATCGTAGTGCTCGCGCAGGATCTCCTTCGCTTCCTGAATATCGGACGCCGCAGGCGTTGCCCCTTTCAGTGGACGGTTCGCCGTCTCCTTCATAGTAATACCGGTAATCAGGCCAATCACCGCAATAACCATCAGATAGTAAGCAGGCATCATCAGGTTCTGCGTGCTCTCCACCAGTGAAGCAGCAAGCGTCGGCGTCAGGCCCGCAATCAGAACGGAGATATTAAAGGCTGCCGCCAGCGCACTGTAGCGAATATGCGTCGGGAACATTGCCGGTAGCGTAGAAGCCATCACCCCGATAAAGCAGTTGAGGATCACCGCCAGCATCAGCAGACCGGCGAAAATCAGCCCCAGCACATTGCTGTTAATCAGAATAAAGGCCGGGATTGCCAGCGCGAACAGTGCGACGCTACCGAGAATAATGAATGGCTTACGGCCAAAGCGGTCGCTCAGCAGGCCCATAATCGGCTGCACGAACAGCATGCCTACCATGATGGCGATAATAATCAGCACACCGTGGTCTTCCGAGTAGTGCAGGTTATGCGACAGATAGCTCGGCATGTATGTCAGCAGCATGTAATAGGTCACGTTGGTGGAAATCACCAGACCGATACAGGTCAGCAGGCTGCGCCAGTGTTTGGTCGCAATCTCCTTGAACGACACTTTCGGGCCATCCTGCAACCCTTCACGGTCGCCCTGTTCCAGCTTTTCAACGTGCTGCTGGAACGCAGGCGTCTCTTCCAGGGCGTGACGCAGGTAAAGACCGATGATGCCAAGCGGCAGCGCCAGGAAGAACGGAATACGCCAGCCCCAGTCGAGGAAGTTCTCTTCACCCACTACGGTTGAAATCAGAACCACAACTCCCGCGCCCATGACAAACCCGGCAATCGAACCAAAGTCGAGCCAGCTGCCCATAAAGCCGCGTTTTCGATCCGGAGAATACTCAGCGACAAAAATCGATGCACCGGTATATTCGCCGCCAACGGAGAAGCCCTGCGCCATCTTACAGATCAACAGCAGGATCGGTGCCCATATACCAATGGTCGCATAGGACGGAATAAGGCCGATACAGAATGTACTTATCGACATGATGACAATAGTAATAGCCAGGATCTTCTGGCGACCATATTTATCACCCAGCATGCCGAAGAACAGGCCACCGAGAGGGCGAATAAGGAAGGGAACAGAGAACGTACCCAGCGCGGCAATCATCTGCAAGCTGGGATCGGCACCGGGGAAGAACACTTTACCAAGCGCATAGGCAACAAAGCCGTAGACACCAAAATCGAACCACTCCATCGCATTACCGAGCGAGGCCGCCGTAATCGCTTTGCGCAGTTTCGCGTCATCAATAATGGTGACATCGCGCAGCGTGATGGGTTTTACTTTTTTCCTTCTAAGCATAGCTTTCCTCGTAGACTCAGCCCCGTCCGTTTCACAGCGCATTTGCAAGCTGTGAACCAGAGATCCGCTCCATGCGAATCTCCTTATTCAAGCGTAGCAGGTTTACTTACATTGACGTTTTACCTCAATACAACCGAACCTGTTGACGCCTGTCTGGGCAGTTAAAGACCTTTTTACCCTACCAGCGTTTATATATGTGATCAACTTCACATATATTTTTCCGGTTCGTAAGTTGGCTTCAGGTTTTGTCAATTCACGATAAATAAGGTCATTCTCACCCCCTTTATCAAGCACATCTTAACACCCGTTATTATTCCTCTTAAAACAAAAAACAATCACATTTCTTCACATCGAATTTACACAAAATTTAATTATTAACAGCGGGCATTCCTGTTTACATTCAATATGTGACGCAGATAACTAAAACAGTGTTTTATTTTCATTGAATCGCAATTCCAAAGATCGCATGATAAACCCGAACACAATATCCCAGCGGCTTTCAAATGAAGGAATGCTAAGCACCTGAATTTCGCTTTACAGCATAAGTAACGAATCGATTGGTCTTCAAAAAAGGCAATCATTTGAATTTGTTGATCTATTTTTTGAGATTTCCGCCAGCCACGCGGGCGAGATGTGAGGGTTAATGATGAAGATTAAAGCAACAATAGAACGCATCCCGGGCGGGATGATGCTGGTCCCGCTGGTACTTGGCGCGATATTAAATACGCTGGCCCCGAATACCGGTGCTTATTTTGGCGGTTTTACAAAAGGTATGATCACCGGAACGGTACCGATTCTGGCAGTCTGGTTCTTTTGCATCGGCGCATCTATTAATTTACGTGCAACTGGTACGGTATTACGTAAATCAGGGACGCTGGTCATTACTAAAATTGCGGTCGCCTGGGTCGTTGCCATGATCTGCGCGATGTTCATTCCGGAGAATGGCATACAGACCGGATTCTTCGCCGGATTATCCGTTCTGGCCATTGTTTCAGCAATGGATATGACCAACGGCGGTCTCTATGCCAGCCTGATGAATCAATATGGCACCAAAGAAGAATCAGGCGCGTTCGTGCTGATGTCCCTGGAGTCGGGTCCGCTGATGACCATGCTGATTCTGGGTTCTGCCGGCCTTGCCTCCTTTGAACCCCACCATTTTGTCGGGGCGATCCTGCCGTTCCTGATTGGTTTTGCGCTAGGCAACCTCGATCACGATCTGCGCGATTTCTTCAGCAAAGCCACCCCGGTACTGATCCCGTTCTTCGGCTTCGCGTTGGGCAATACCATCAATCTGAACGTGATTCTGGAAACCGGCCTGCTGGGTATTGTGCTGGGTGTTGCCGTCATCGTCATCACGGGTATTCCGCTAATTATTGCAGACCGCGTCATCGGGGGCGGTAACGGAACCGCAGGTGTGGCCGCCTCGTCGGCCGCAGGCGCTGCGGTAGCTAACCCGGTGATTATCGCCCAGATTAACCCGGCCTTTGAACCGGTGGCGGCTTCCGCCACGGCCCTGGTTGCCGCCAGCGTGATTGTGACGGCGATTCTGGTCCCGATCATCACGGCGCTATACGCCAGACGTTTTGGACAGGTTCCGGAGACCCAGGCAGAGCCGAAAGCGGTAGAAATGCACCACTAAGTCGTTCGCCCCCTCCTTAAAAAGAGGGGGCAATCACGCACTAAATATCTCTTCCACCATGCCATCCACCAGCCGTTTTGCCGAACAGAGTCTCGGCATACCCAGCGCGACCGTTTGCCAGCTCTGCGTCACTGACCAGCTCACCGGATGTTTATCCGCCTGACACCAGTCCCCCAGCCAGCCAAGCATATCTTTATAATCCATCAGACCAGGAGAAGCGGGCGTCGTCAGCCACTGATGGTAAAAATGCCGGGTGGTGGGAGAAGCATTAATCCCCTGTGCCAGATAGTTTGCGGCCATGCTGCGCAGGTTATCTTTCAGCATGGCCGCCACATCACTATTCGCCAGACGACAGGCATCGCCAAACGCGCCCCAGCGCAACTCTTCCAGCACGATAAAGCAGCGGCCAGCCAGCGACCAGCCGTCATACTGCCCGGCTCGCCAGCGGGTAAAAATTTGCTCGCTGTGCTCACCCGCCTGAACCGTAAGGCCGCGCTGCGCGAGCGCTTTCTCTTTATAAGCGGCACGCTGGTTGAAATGTGCGGAGAGCGCCTCGTACTGTTGCAACAATCCGGAAGGTTGAGGGAGGCGTGGATTAACCTGCTGGCGCAGGGCTACCAGCTTGTCGGACATGCGGGTCAGCGCCAGGTGTCCGGGGTCGAGCATACCGGCCAGTTTCTCCGCCAGACCCAGCCGCAGTGCTGCATTTTCGTTGAGCATTCCCGCCATTGCCCATGGCCGCAACCGGGTCTGCGTAACGATCTCCTGCGTCAAACGCTCACGAAATTGCAGTTGCTGTGGCCCCAGGAGGGTGTGACGAGCAGCATCCGCCCCCTGGACCAAATCGACCATAAATTTTGGATGAATACACTCCAGCGTCCGCCCGGGACCGTCCAGTAGCTGTGTTGTCATGGTTGCTCTGCCGCGAATAAGGTTTGAATATCATCGCGTAACAGTCGGGTATCTTCCTGAATCCACGCCGCTGTGGTCATACTTTGCTTCAACAACTGGCTAAGCGCCCGGGTTGAATGCTCATTCTGCTGCCGCACGGCAAGGCTATCACGCAAGCTTTCCTGTAACCCGGTCAGGCACAACGAAAACTCTGCAAAGAACGTTGCCATACCTGCCGTAACAGAGACATCGACCTGCGCGGCCAAAGCTTTACGAATTTGATCGCAAAACTGATCGGTATGCTGCGTAAATTTGCCATGAAGCTGAGCGATATCGATGACATATCGGGTGCGCGTCTCCACATACGCTTCCCAGCCCCAGCCGGGATGATTGAGCCAGCGCGAGACGGTATTACGTACGCTGCCCGCCCCTGCGGGCTGACTGGCGGGAGGGGTGTCCTGCACAATGGCATCATTAAATAAGCCGCGCGTATTGAAGTTAAGCTGGTTTGCCTGAAACGCCGGAAAGCTAATCCGCGCCCGAAAGCCGGCATGACTGAGCTGTTCCTTAATTTGCATCTCGATGGGGCGCATCGCCTCATTCAACGATCGGGCGAGCGTAGACTCCAGCTGATCGAAGCGTAACGCCAGCTCCCGGCTAATTCTGCTCTGCGCATTCAGCAAAATCTGCTCGCATGACGATCGGATCTTGCTCAGGACAATCTGTGCCTGCCCTTCATCGTCAAGCACCAGCTGCTGGTGCTCATCCGTGTCGTCTGTACGCATGCTGGATGGCTCGCGCCCGGCTAAATCAAGAATTAACGGGCGGCTAAACATGTCGTCCAGCGCCTGGTGAAGTTCACCTTTCTGACTAAGCAGAAATGTATCCGCTGCGTTGAGCGCCTCTTCAACTTCATGCTGGACCTCATCGCTCACTACGCTCTGCCGCTGACGCAGCATCGCCATGTCCTCTTCCAGGCGCTTAATATTCCGCTCCAGCTCATCAAAGGCGACCGTCAGTCCCTGATGGCGAAAATCCAGGTATTCTCTGGCATTTTGCGCATAGTTCAGCAGCTTATGCGATGCCGACCGCAGGGCGAACAGCGAGGCGTTGGCGTAAGCCGCGTAAATCAGCTTGCGGATGGGCTGTTCGAACAGCGAATCCTCCCACAGCAGATCCGCCGCATGGCGAATATGGTCACTATCGTCGAGATCGGCCGTACGCCAGCGGCGGCCCAGCGCGGCCTCGGCAAAATCCTGTACCCAACGCTGATCCTGATGATCGGGAAGCCGCCCATGGGTGTTCATCTCATAGCGGGCGCGGTTTGCCAGGTAGGCCCACATGGAAGAGACCGGATAAATTTGTCCCGGAGAAATATTCCCTTTCATCAGCGTGCCGGAAATCATCGCCCGTACCTGCTCTTCATCGTCGCTGTTACGATCTTTCTGATCGAATTTATTGACCAGGGCGTAAAGCGGCACGGATTTCCCCGCCGCCGAAATTGCCTGACGAACCTCGGCGTCGGAAATAGATTTAAGCTGGGTATAGTCCATCACCGCCAGCACGGCGGAGGCGCGCGCCAGCTGCTCGCTGAGCATTTTTTGCAGGTGCGGCTGTCCGGCCTCGTTCGGCCCCGGCGTGTCGAGCAGCGTCAGTTGCCCCAGGTGCGCATCCAGACCGGCGAGGTGCACAAATTCCACCTCAATCACCGGAATATGTTCAATCGCGGCGTACTCAGAAAAAGGAAACTCCACGCCCAGCGCCTGAGAAAGCCGCACCAGATCGTTCAGGCTTTTAAGACAATGAAAGATGGGCTCCGCGCCCAGGTGATGTTTTCCGAACGCCTCACCTCTTTCGATGCGCTCCAGCAGCGTATTCATGTCCTTGTCGATTTCCAGACGCCGCGCCAGCTTGCCGCGATCTTTATCGCACAATTTCGTCTGCAACTGGGAAATCAGGGTATCAATGGGCGCAACGTGCAAAAAATGCAGCACCGGCTCCTTCTGGCCCGGCGTATGGCGGATCAGCGTGGGCAGCGCCGTCATCGGACGATTGCGGTTCGGCAGCACTTCCGTGCCCACAATCGCATTAATGGTGGTCGATTTTCCCGCTTTCATGGTACCCACAATCGCCAGCACCATTTCGAGGCGGGTTATTTTGCGTAATTCGTTATTCAGCAACGCCTGCTGAGCGTCGACACCCCGCGCGCTAAAATGTAATGGCAAAACGTTGTTATTAACGCCGCTCATGGCAGCGGCTGTGCTATCCAGCTTTGCAATCGGCATTGATTTTAATGAATCAAGATTGTTCAGAGCCAGCTGTAACAAACGTTCGGCTTCCTGGCTTAATTCAAATATGGTCTGTGTGTGCATGATAAAAGCCTTCCCTTAACGCAAATTTATTACTTTTATTAAGCCACGTTTTTTTAATTATACTGTTCAGGCTTATATGATCATGTATGGAAAACATGTTCATTTAATACAAGTAACTGAAGATAATGAGAATTTAAATCTCACCCTTCTAATACGTGTAAAACATCCCTCTGGTCAGAAGACCAAAAGTAAATAGACAAAACGCATTTTCAGGAAACATCAGGAGATATCATCGTTATTTACCCACCAAAAAAGAGAGGTATTCCCTGACACCAAAAGATGTATAGCATCAGAAAGGATAGATAAATAACGGCTTGTTCCTTCACCTTATCCGAAATGGCACAGCGTAGCAATTTGCTGTAATAAAATATTCGATATATTTATCATCATAACGATCACTGCCGTGCAGGGCATAAGCTTCCCTTAATTCACTGACAGTTCGTGTCATCTTTTACGCATTTTTGCGCTATTTTTCTAAAACAATATCACCGACAAAAGTGGGGATTTGCGTTATACTCGCTGCCTTTTTCGGCACACTGCCGTCATTTAGCTGGCGTTTTCCAGCGTGTTAACACTTTTGAGGATACCAACATGCAACTTCCACACTGCCCGAAATGCAATTCTGAATACACCTATGAAGACAATGGCATGTTCGTTTGCCCGGAATGCGCCCATGAATGGAACGATGCGGAGCCTGCGCAGGACAGCGATACGCTGATTGTGAAAGACGCGAACGGCAACCTGCTGTCAGACGGCGACAGCGTTACCGTTGTGAAAGATCTGAAGGTAAAAGGCAGTTCTTCCATGCTGAAGATTGGTACCAAAGTGAAAAACATCCGTCTTGTTGAAGGCGATCATAATATCGATTGCAAAATTGACGGCTTCGGTCCGATGAAACTGAAATCTGAGTTCGTGAAAAAGAACTGATTGACCCGCCCGGTGACGCTTCGCTTACCGGGCGTTCGGGAACTACACTTAACGGGCTTTTCTTACGTGAGGTAAAGATTATGCCGTTAAGTCCCTACATCTCTTTCGCCGGCAACTGTGCGGAGGCCACCGCCTTCTATCAGCAGGCCGTCGGCGCAGAACTCCTCTACAAAATCACCTTCGGCGAAATGCCTAAAGACGAAAACAGCGAAGAAGGCTGTCCGTCCGGCATGAACTTCCCGGATACCGCCATCGCCCACTCTAACGTCCGCATCGCGGGCAGCGACATTATGATGAGCGACGGGATACCGCCTGGCAGCAGCGCGCAATACGCGGGTTTCACACTGGTGCTCGACACCCAGGATGTGTCGGAAGGCAAGCGCTGGTTCGACAACCTCGCCGATGGCGGCAATATTGAAATGGCCTGGCAGGAGACCTTCTGGGCGCACGGATTCGGCACTGTAACCGACAAATACGGCGTGCCGTGGATGATTAACGTCGTTAAATCGTAGGCTGGATAAGCGCAGCGCATCCGGCAACAGCGTCCGGTGGCGCTGCGCTGACCGGGCCTACGGTGATTGTCATCAAATCCCCCTCAACTCTTCAAACTCCCGCAACCAACACTTAACCTGAATGTCATATTGATGCGCCAGCATGAGGCCACATTTATCGTGAGGCCCAGCACATGCAAACTGTCATTCGCGTCGAGAAACTGAGCAAAACCTTCCATCACAACAAGGCGCTGCATGCCGTTGATCTGACCGTCCAGCAGGGCGAAATGGTGGCGCTGCTGGGGCCATCCGGTTCAGGAAAATCCACCCTTCTTCGTCACTTAAGCGGCCTCATTACCTGTGACAAAACGCCGGAAAGTCGCGTCGAGCTGCTGGGTAACACCGTGCAACATGCGGGGCGTCTGGCGAGCGATATTCGCAAAAGCCGCGCGCAGACGGGCTATATCTTTCAGCAGTTCAACCTGGTGAACCGCCTGACGGTGCTCGAGAACGTGCTGATTGGCGCGCTCGGCAGCACCCCGTTCTGGCGCACCTGCCTGCGCTGGTTCTCCCCTTCCCAGAAACAAGAAGCCTTACAGGCGCTGACCCGCGTCGGCATGGCGCATTTTGCCCACCAGCGCGTCTCAACGCTCTCCGGCGGACAGCAGCAGCGCGTCGCCATCGCCCGCGCCCTGATGCAGAAAGCCAAAATCATTCTGGCCGATGAGCCTATCGCCTCGCTGGATCCGGAATCGGCCCGCATCGTGATGGAAACCCTGCGCGACATCAACCAGAACGACGGCATCACCGTGGTGGTGACGCTGCATCAGGTGGATTACGCCCTGCGCTACTGCGAGCGCATCGTCGCCCTGCGTCAGGGCCACGTGTTCTTCGATGGCGCCAGCCATCAGTTTGATAACGAACGTTTTGATCATCTCTACCGCAGCGTAAACCGCGTCGAAGAACGCGCGCAGGCTGCTTAACGCCCCGATAACGAGGAATGGAAATGAACTACAAAGCCGTTGCCGCGCTGGCCTTCACCAGCATGTTCAGCATCAGCACCCTGTTAAGCCCGGCCTGGGCAGAGGAACAGGAAAAAGCGTTGAACTTTGGCATCATTTCAACGGAATCACAGCAAAACCTGAAGCCGCAGTGGGAACCGTTCCTGAAAGATATGGAAACCAAACTGGGGATCAAAGTGAACGCCTTCTTCGCCCCGGACTACGCGGGCATTATCCAGGGAATGCGCTTCAACAAAGTCGACATCGCGTGGTACGGCAACCTCTCTGCCATGGAAGCGGTAGATCGCGCCAACGGCCAGGTCTTTGCCCAGACCGTTGCAGCAGACGGCTCCCCGGGCTACTGGAGCGTGCTGATCGTTAACAAAGACAGCCCGATCAACAACCTCAACGATATGCTCGCCAAACGCAAAGAGCTGACCTTTGGTAACGGCGACCCGAATTCTACGTCCGGCTTCCTCGTCCCGGGTTACTACGTCTTCGCGAAAAACAACATCTCCGCCAGCGACTTCAAGCGCACGGTCAACGCCAGCCACGAAACCAACGCCCTGGCCGTAGCAAACAAGCAGGTAGACGTTGCCACCAACAACACTGAAAACCTCGACAAGCTGAAGACCTCCGCGCCGGACAAGCTGAAAGCGCTGAAGGTGATCTGGAAATCGCCATTGATCCCGGGCGACCCGATTGTGTGGCGTAAAAACCTCTCCGAAAGCACCAAAGACAAGGTCTACGACTTCTTTATGAACTACGGCAAAACGCCGGAAGAGAAAGCAGTGCTGGCGCACCTGGGCTGGGCACCGTTCCGCGCGTCCAGCGATTTGCAGCTGGTGCCGATTCGCCAGCTGGCGCTGTTTAAACAGATGCAGGGCGTGAAGGACAACAAAGGTCTGAAGGAAGAAGAGAAGACCAGCAAAGTGTCGGAAATACAGGCGCAGCTGGACGATCTCGACCGCCTGACCGCCGCGCTCGGGGCGATGACCAGCGTGAATAAAGCGGTGCAGTAACTCAAGTCCCCTCTCCCTTGAGGGAGAGGGTTAGGGTGAGGGGGAAAGGCGCACGCTGATGCCCTCACCGCGGCCCTCTCCCACAGGGAGAGGGAGAACAGATTAAGGAGCCAACATGCAAACCATCACCCTCCCGCCGCCAAAGCGCAGCTGGTTCTCGCTCATAAGCTGGGCCGTTCTGCTGGCGGTGCTCGTTATCTCCTGGAAGGGCGCGGAGATGGATCCGCTGCTGCTCTTCAGGGACTCGGGCAACATGGCGACCTTCGCCGCCGACTTCTTCCCGCCGGACTTCAGCCAGTGGCAGGACTACCTCAGTGAAATGGCCACCACCCTGCAAATCGCCGTCTGGGGCACCGCCCTCGCCGTGATCCTCTCCATTCCGTTTGGCCTGATGAGCGCCGAAAACATCGTGCCGTGGTGGATCTACCAGCCGATGCGTCGCCTGATGGATGCCTGCCGCGCCATCAACGAAATGGTCTTTGCGATGCTGTTCGTGGTCGCCGTCGGCCTGGGTCCGTTCGCTGGCGTGATGGCGCTGTTCATCCACACCACCGGCGTACTCTCCAAGCTGCTCTCCGAAGCGGTTGAAGCCATCGAGCCCGGCCCGGTGGAAGGCATCCGCGCAACCGGCGCGAACAAAATCGAAGAGATCCTCTACGGCGTCCTGCCGCAGGTCATGCCGCTGCTCATCTCCTATTCGCTATACCGCTTCGAGTCCAACGTTCGCTCCGCCACCGTGGTCGGCATGGTGGGCGCAGGCGGTATTGGCGTCACCCTGTGGGAAGCGATTCGCGGTTTCCAGTTCCAGCAAACCTGCGCATTGATGGTGCTTATCATCGTCACCGTCAGCCTGCTGGATTTCCTCTCTCAACGCTTGCGTAAGCACTTCATCTGAGAAGCGAGGCTTTGATTGGTATGCACTTATCCAGACATCCGACCAGTTACCCTAGCCGCTGGCAAGAGATTGCGGCAAAGCTCGAAGTGGAGCTGCGCACGCACTATCGGTGCGGCGACTACCTGCCCGCCGAGCAGCAGCTTGCCGACCGCTACGAAGTGAATCGCCACACCCTGCGTCGCGCCATCGATCAGCTGGTGGAACGCGGCTGGGTCCAGCGTCGTCAGGGCGTCGGCGTGCTGGTGCTGATGCGTCCGTTTGACTACCCGCTCAATGCCCAGGCGCGTTTTAGCCAGAACCTGCTCGATCAGGGCAGCCACCCCACCAGCGAAAAGCTGCTGTCTGTCCTGCGCCCGGCCTCCCGCCACGTAGCGGACGCGCTGGGGATTCAGGAGGGCGACAACGTCGTTCACCTGCGCACGTTGCGCCGGGTGAACGGCGTGGCGGTCTGTCAGATCGACCACTACTTCGCGGACCTCTCCCTCTGGCCCGTGCTGCAACATTTCGCCAGCGGTTCCCTGCATGATTTTCTTCAGGAGGCGACGGGTATCGCGCTCAAACGCACCCAGACGCGCATCAGCGCCCGCCGCGCGCAGGCTAAAGAGAGCAAGGTGCTGGAGATCCCCAACATGGCCCCGCTGCTCTGCGTGCGCACCCTCAACCACCGTGACGGCGACGTCAACGCAACGGAATACTCCGTCAGCCTGACCCGCGCCGACATGATTGAATTTACCATGGAGCACTGAATGCACTTCGACACCTCCACTCGTCAGCGCTGGATGCGCGTGCTGGCCCACAGCCAGCCTGCTGCGCTGGCTGCCCGCATGAACGCGCTCGGCCTGACGCCGGACTACGACACGATCCGCGCGCCAGAGATCGGCCTGGTGCAGATCCAGGCACGCATGGGCGGCACCGGCGAGCGCTTCTTCGCCGGCGATGCCACCCTCACCCGCGCGGTGATCCGCCTGAGCAGCGGCACGCTGGGCTACGGCTACGTACTTGGGCGCGACAAAACACACGCCGAGCGCTGCGCCGTGATCGACGCGCTTTTACAGGAACAGCCGCATTTTCAGACCTTAATGGAAACCCTTATTGCCCCGCTGGAAGCTGACCGCGCCGCACGCCTTGCCGCGCGTCAGGCCGAAGTGAATACCAGCCGGGTCGACTTCTTTACGCTCGTTCGCGGAGACAACGCATGACGCTTCAACCTGCCTTTACCCTGGCCGTCCAGGATGCCCAACAGAGTTTCCGTCGCCTGCTGAAAGCCATGAGCGAGCCCGGCGTGATCGTCTCGCTGCACCAGCTTTCGCAGGGCTGGCTGCCGCTGAATCTCGCCTCTACCAGCGTGCTGCTGACGCTGGCGGACAACGACACGCCGGTATGGCTGTCAGGGGCATTGCTGAACGATATCGCCAGCCAGAACCTGCGCTTTCATACCAACGCGCCGCTGGTCGAGCAGCCCCAGCAGGCGGTCTTCGCCGTGGCAGACGAGCAAATCAGCCACGAGCAGCTTAACGCCCTGAGCGAAGGCAGCGCCGTCGCACCGGAAACCAGCGCCACGCTGATCCTGCAAGTCTCCAGCCTGAGCGGTGGTCGCATGCTTCGCCTGACGGGTGCAGGCATCGCCGACGAGCGGATGGTCGCCCCCCAGCTGCCGGAGTGCATCATCCATGAGCTGACCGAGCGTCCGCATCCGTTCCCGCTCGGCATTGACCTGCTCCTGACCTGCGGCGAGCGCCTGCTGGCGATCCCGCGAACTACCCACGTGGAGGTGTGCTGATGTACGTTGCCGTCAAAGGGGGCGAGAAGGCGATCGCCGCCGCCCATGCCTTGCAGGCGCACAGACGCCGGGGGGATGACGCTCTTCCCGAGCTGAGCGTCGCCCAGATTGAACAGCAGTTAAATTTGGCCGTCGACCGCGTGATGACCGAAGGCGGCATCGCGGACCGTGAGCTGGCGGCGCTGGCGCTGAAACAGGCCAGCGGCGATAACGTGGAAGCCATCTTCCTGCTGCGCGCTTACCGCACTACGCTGGCGAAGCTGGCGGTGAGCGAGCCGGTAAATACGGCGGAAATGCGTTTAGAGCGCCGTATTTCTGCGGTGTATAAAGATATTCCTGGCGGCCAGCTGCTTGGCCCCACCTACGACTACACCCATCGTCTGATGGACTTCGCTCTGCTGGCAAACGGTGAAACACCGCAGCTCAGCGCCTCTGATGCTGAACAAGACGCCTCCCCGCACGTCTTTAGCCTGCTGGCAAACCAGGGGCTGGCGAAGGCGGAAGAAGACACCGGCAGCACACCGGATGACATCACCCGCACGCCGCCGGTCTATCCCTGTTCGCGCTCGTCCCGTCTGCAACAGCTGATGCGCGGCGACGAAGGGTATCTGCTGGCGCTGGCCTACTCCACGCAGCGCGGCTACGGGCGCAACCACCCGTTCGCGGCAGAGATCCGCAGCGGCTATCTCGATGTCGAAATTGTGCCAGAAGAGCTGGGGTTTGCGGTGAACATCGGCGAACTGCTGATGACCGAGTGCGAAATGGTCAACGGTTTTGTCGCGCCAGAAAATGAAGATCCACACTTTACCCGCGGCTACGGGCTGGTGTATGGCCTGAGCGAGCGCAAGGCGATGGCGATGGCGCTGGTTGACCGTGCGCTCCAGGCGCCGGACTACGGCGAGCATATTGCAGGCCCGGCACAGGACGAAGAGTTCGTGCTGGCCCACGCGGATAACGTTGAGGCCGCGGGCTTTGTCTCGCACCTCAAGCTGCCGCACTACGTCGATTTCCAGGCCGAACTGGAACTGCTGAAACGCCTGCAACGGGAGCGCGCCAATGGCTAACTTAAGCGGCTACAACTTTGCCTATCTGGACGAGCAAACTAAACGCATGATCCGCCGCGCCATCCTTAAGGCTGTGGCGATCCCCGGCTACCAGGTGCCGTTCGGCGGCCGCGAAATGCCGATGCCCTACGGCTGGGGCACCGGCGGTATTCAAATCACCGCCAGCGTGATTGGCGAAGCGGACGTGCTGAAGGTCATCGACCAGGGGGCAGACGACACCACCAACGCCGTGTCGATCCGCAACTTCTTCAGGCGCGTAACGGGCGTCAACACCACTGAAAAAACCGAAGACGCGACGCTGATCCAGACCCGTCACCGCATTCCGGAAACCCCGCTGACGGAAGATCAGATTTTGATTTTCCAGGTGCCGATCCCGGAGCCGCTGCGCTTTATCGAGCCGCGGGAAACCGAAACCCGCACCATGCACGCCCTGGAAGAGTACGGGATCATGCAGGTCAAACTGTATGAGGACATCGCCCGCTTCGGCCATATCGCCACCACCTACGCCTACCCGGTGAAGGTGAACGGCCGCTACGTGATGGACCCGTCGCCGATCCCGAAATTCGATAACCCGAAGATGGACATGATGCCCGCCCTGCAACTTTTTGGTGCCGGACGTGAAAAACGCATCTACGCCGTACCGCCGTTTACCCGCGTAGAGAGCCTGGATTTCGACGATCACCCGTTTACGGTGCAGGAGTGGGACGAGCCGTGCGCCATCTGCGGATCCAAACACAGCTATCTGGATGAAGTGGTGCTGGACGACACGGGCAAACGGATGTTTGTCTGCTCCGACACCGATTACTGCCGCCAACAGAGCGAGGCGAACAGCCAATGAAACCGCTGCTTTCGGTTAACAACCTGACTCACCTTTATGCGCCGGGCAAAGGCTTTAGCGACGTGTCGTTTGAGCTGTGGCCGGGCGAAGTGCTGGGCATTGTCGGCGAGTCCGGCTCCGGTAAAACCACCCTGCTGAAGTCCATCTCCGCGCGCCTGACGCCGCAGAATGGCGACATTTTGTATGAGGGCGCATCGCTGTACGGCATGAGCGAAGCCGAGCGCCGCCGCCTGCTGCGCACCGAGTGGGGCGTGGTGCATCAGCACCCGATGGACGGCCTGCGCCGTCAGGTGTCAGCGGGGGGCAACATCGGTGAACGGCTGATGGCCACCGGCGCACGCCACTACGGCAATATCCGCGCCACGGCGCAGCACTGGCTGGAGGAAGTTGAAATCCCCGCCTCGCGCATCGACGACCTGCCGACCACCTTCTCCGGCGGCATGCAGCAGCGTTTACAGATTGCCCGCAATCTCGTCACCCATCCGAAGCTGGTGTTTATGGACGAACCGACCGGCGGGCTGGACGTATCCGTGCAGGCTCGCCTGCTCGACCTGCTGCGCGGCCTGGTGGTGGAGCTGAACCTGGCGGTGGTGATTGTCACCCATGATTTAGGCGTTGCGCGCCTGCTGGCGGACCGCTTGCTGGTGATGAAGCAAGGTCAGGTGGTGGAAAGTGGGTTAACCGACCGGGTGCTCGACGATCCGCATCATCCGTATACCCAGCTGCTGGTGTCGTCGGTGTTGCAGAACTGAGGGCGCTGTTGCCGGGTGGCGCTGCGCTTACCCGGCCTACGAACAGCGCACCTGTAGGCCGGGTAAGGCGAAGCCACCACCCGGCAAAACGAACACCGCACCCGTAGGCCGGGTAAGGCGAAGCCGCCACCTGGCAAAACGAACACCGCACCCGTAGGCCGGGTAAGGCGAAGCCGCCACCCGGCAAAACGAATCGCGAGGCAAAAATGATCCACGTTGAAAATGTCAGTAAAACCTTCGTGCTCCACCAGCAAAACGGCGTCCGCCTGCCGGTACTGCAAAATGCCTCGTTAGAGGTCAGCAATGGCGAATGCGTGGTGCTGCATGGCCATTCCGGCAGCGGAAAATCCACCCTGCTGCGCTCCCTGTATGCCAACTACCTGCCGGACGAAGGCCATATTCATATCCGCCATAACAATGAATGGGTCGATCTGGTCCAGGCTCCCGCGCGCAAGGTGCTGGAAGTACGCCGCTCGACGATCGGCTGGGTCAGCCAGTTCCTGCGGGTGATCCCGCGGATCTCTGCCCTGGACGTGGTCATGCAGCCCCTGCTGGATCTCGGCGTGCCGCGCGAAACCTGCGCCGCTAAAGCCGCCAGCCTGCTGACGCGTCTCAACGTACCGGAGCGTCTGTGGCACCTCGCCCCGTCGACCTTTTCCGGCGGCGAACAGCAGCGCGTGAACATCGCCCGCGGCTTTATCGTCGATTACCCGATTTTACTCCTGGATGAACCCACCGCCTCGCTCGACAGTAAGAACAGCGCAGCGGTGATGGAACTGATCGAACAGGCCAAAGCGCGCGGCGCGGCGATCGTCGGGATCTTCCACGACGACGCCGTACGCCATCGCGTGGCGGACAGACTGCACCCGATGGGGACAAACGTATGATTATCAATAACGTCAGGCTGGTACTGGAAAATGAGGTCGTGAACGGCTCGGTTGAGGTCCGGGACGGTGTCATCCGCGCGTTTGCTGAAACCCAGAGCCGCTCACCGGACGCGATGGATGGCGAAGGCGGCTGGCTGCTGCCGGGGCTGATTGAGCTGCATACCGATAATCTTGATAAATTTTTCACGCCCCGCCCGAAGGTCGACTGGCCCGCGCATTCAGCGATGAGCAGCCACGACGCGCTGATGGTCGCCAGCGGCATCACCACGGTGCTGGACGCGGTGGCGATCGGCGACGTGCGCGACGGCGGCGATCGGCTGGAGAACCTGGAGAAGATGATCAACGCCGTGGAAGAGACGCAAAAGCGCGGCCTCAACCGCGCCGAGCACCGCCTGCACCTGCGCTGCGAGCTGCCGCACCACACCACCCTGCCGCTGTTTGAAAAGCTGGTGGGCCGCGAGCCGGTCTCGCTGGTTTCCCTGATGGATCACTCGCCGGGGCAGCGCCAGTTCGCCAACATTGAAAAGTATCGCGAATACTATCAGGGCAAATACGCGCTCAATGATGCCGAGATGGCGCGCTATGAAGAAGAGCAGCTCCAGCTTGCGGCGCGGTGGTCGCAGCCGAATCGTCTCTCCATTGCCGCGATGTGCCGTGACCGTAATATTGCCCTGGCCAGCCATGATGATGCCACGCACGACCATGTTCGCGAATCCCACCAGCTTGGGAGCGTGATCGCCGAATTTCCCACCACGTTCGAGGCGGCAGAGGCATCGCGTAAGCATGGCATGAACGTGCTAATGGGTGCGCCGAACATCGTGCGCGGCGGGTCGCACTCCGGAAACGTGGCGGCAAGCAAGCTCGCCTCCCTCGGCCTGCTGGATATCCTCTCATCTGACTATTACCCCGCCAGCCTGCTGGACGCGGCCTTCCGCGTCGCGGACGACGAAGGCAATAGCTTCACGCTGCCGCAGGCGATTCGCCTGGTGACGAAAAACCCGGCCTCGGCGCTTAATCTTCACGATCGCGGGGAAATCGCCGAGGGGAAACGGGCCGATCTGGTGCTGGCGCACCGTAAGGGCGAGCACATTCATATCGACCACGTCTGGCGTCAGGGAAAAAGGGTGTTCTGATGGGAAGACTCATCTGGTTAATGGGCCCGTCCGGCTCTGGGAAGGACAGCCTGCTGTCGGCGTTACGGCAGCGGGAACACTCACAGCTGCTGGTGGCGCACCGCTATATCACGCGCGATGCCAACGCCGGAAGCGAAAACCATATCGCCCTGAGCGAGCAGGAGTTTTTTACCCGCGCCGGACAAAACCTGCTGGCGCTAAGCTGGCATGCCAACGGTTACTACTATGGCGTCGGCATTGAGATCGACCTCTGGCTGCACGCGGGGTTCGACGTGCTGGTTAACGGCTCACGGGCGCATCTCCCGCAGGCTCGCGCCCGGTACGAAGCGGCGCTGCTCCCGGTCTGTTTGCAGGTTTCCCCGGAGGTTCTGCGTAGCCGGCTGCAAAAGCGGGGGCGCGAAAACGCACGCGAGATCGACCAGCGGCTGGAACGGGCGGCGCGCTACACCCCGTCGGGTTGCCATCTCCTCAATAACGACGGAAGTTTGCTACAGTCAGTCGAGACCTTTCTATCGCTTATTCGCCAGAAGGAGAAACAGCATGCCTGACTGCCAGCTTCGCCCCGCCACCGCCGACGATGCGCCGATCGTTTACGCGCTGATCTGCGAACTTAAGCAGGCCGAGTTCGATCATCAGGCGTTTCACGCCGGGTATCTGGCCAACTTGCAGGATCACAATATGCGCTACCAGCTGGCCGAGCTGGACGGGAAGATCATCGGGATGATCGGCCTGCACATGCAGTTTCACCTGCACCACGCCCGCTGGATCGGCGAGATCCAGGAGCTGGTGGTGATGCCGCAGGCGCGCGGATTGAAAGTGGGCAGCCAGTTGCTGGCCTGGGCAGAGGAGATCGCACGCCAGGCAGGCGCCGAGCTGACCGAGCTTTCCACCAGCGTGAAGCGCGTGGACGCGCACCGTTTTTATGTTCGTGAAGGGTATACGCAAAGCCATTTCCGCTTCACCAAACCGCTGTAGAGGTGCGTTATGAGTCTGACGATCACGCTGACAGGAACGGGAGGGGCGCAACTGGTGCCGGTGTTTGGCTGCGACTGCGCGGCGTGCCGACGGGCGCGTTTGCAGGAAAATTATCGCCGTCGCCCCTGCAGCGCGGCGGTGAAATTCAACGATGCGGTCACCTTGCTGGACGCGGGTATTCCACACCTGATGGACGACTGGCCCGCAGGGAGTTTCAGGCAGTTTTTGCTTACCCACTATCATATGGATCACGTTCAGGGGCTGTTTCCTCTGCGCTGGGGCGTGGGGGCGACCATTCCGGTTTACGGTCCGCCGGACGACGCAGGCTGTGACGACCTGTTCAAACATCCGGGCCTTCTCGATTTCAGCCACACGGTAGAGCCGTTTGTAACGTTTGAACTTCAGGGCTTGCGGGTCACGCCGCTGCCGCTCAACCATTCAAAACTCACATTTGGCTATCTGCTGGAGTCCGCCCACAGCCGCGTGGCGTGGCTTTCTGATACCGCCGGGCTACCGGATAAAACGGTGACGTTTCTGCTAAATAATCAGCCGCAGGCGATGATTATTGACTGTAGCCATGAACCGCGCCAGGAGACGCCGCGCAACCACTGTGATTTGAATACGGTGATTGCGCTGAACGAGGTGATTGGCTGTCCGCAGGTGATCCTGACGCATATCAGCCATCAGTTTGACGTCTGGATGATGGATAACCCGCTGCCGTCCGGCATTGAAGCGGGGTATGACGGGATGGTACTGGTGCTGGATTAGGTTTTGCCGGGTGGCGGCTGCGCCTTACCCGGCCTACGCGTTGCGATACCGGGGTTTACCACCGATCGTAATCATCCTCTAACCGGCGCTCATCCTCCTCTAACCGACGCCGGTCGTCATCCAGCTGCCGCTGACGCTCGTCTAAGCGCTGGCGTCGGTCTTCTAACTGCCGACGACGATCGTCGTACTGGCGGCTGTCGGTTTGACGGCTGCGATCGTAACGATCGTCGTCATCGTCATTACGGCTGCTGCCGGGGTTATAAGCGTCGTTGATCGCCTGCTGAATATTGCCAATAGCATCATCAATCACATCGGCATGCGCCAGTTGGCTGGTTAAAGTCAGCAGACCCAATAACAGAGCGGTAGAGTAACGTTTCATAAGGCCAGACTCGCAGGTGAACTGGCCTTAAAGTAATGACTGGCTGTTAGCGGGAGTAGCGGAGGAATCTCAAATTACCCTCACCTTGCGCAGCGCCTGCGCCAGCTGTGCGCGGGTGAACGGTTTTCGCAGTAACGGAACGTCCGGCAGCTGCGGGTTATGCGCCGGGCGCAAATCCTGCCCGCTGATCAGCAGAACCGGCAACTGCGGATAGTGGCTGCGTACATGGCCGATCACCTCCGCACCGCTCAGGCCGCCCGGCAACATCAGGTCGCTGATAAACATGCCGATATCCGGTGATGCGTCCAGCATGTTCAACGCCTGCTCGCCGTTTTCGGCTTCAAGTGTCAGGTAGCCAAGCTGGTGCAGTTGCTCGCACAGGGTCTGCCGCACGCCCGCCTCATCTTCCAGGACCAGCACAAGCAGCTCACTTTCTGCCGGGGCCGTGGTTGCCAGCACGACATCACCGGAGAACGCGGGCAGCGTCGAGCGCAGCAGCTGGAGCCGCACGGTGGTTCCCTGCCCCGGCGCGCTTTCGATCTCAACGCGACCACCCGACTGGCGCACAAAGCCGTACACCATCGACAGCCCTAGCCCGCTGCCGCTGCCGGTCTGTTTGGTGGTGAAGAACGGTTCAAAGACCTGCGATTTCACCTCCTGCGACATCCCGCAGCCGTGGTCAATCACCTCCAGCGCGACCATATCCTGCCTGCGCCCGTCGCTGCGGGTCACACGCTGGTTCCAGGTGCGGATTTTGATCACACCGTATTGCCCCTCCATTGCATCACGGGCGTTCATCACCAGGTTGATAATGGCGTTTTCCAGCTGGCTGACGTCAATCCATGCGGGCCAGGCCGGGGTTTGCGCTTCAATATCCAGCGTCAGCGTGGCGGGAAGCGAGTGCCGCATCAGCTCGCTCAGGTTCTCCAGCAGCGGCTTCATCTCTACCGCATGTGGATGCAGGGATTGCTTGCGCGAGAAGGCCAGCAGACGCTGGGTGAGCATGGCTCCGCGTTCCGCGGCTTTAAGCGCACGGGTGATGCGCGGCGCGTCCGGTGATGCCGAATCGGTCAGCTCCAGACTGCCGATAATCACCGCCAGCAGGTTATTAAAATCATGCGCCAGGCCACCCGTCAGTTGCCCGACCGCCTTCATTTTCTGGCTGTGCAGCAGCGCCTCCTCCAGCCCCTGACGTTCGATGCGGTCAACCTCCATCTGTGAGGTCTTCACCTTCAGCAGCCGCGTGGTGTGCTCCAGCGAAGCGGTATTGCGGGCGAAAACGTTAAACGCGCGCGCCAGTTCCCCCAGCTCATCACGCCGCTGTAGCGCGGGCACCGACACATCCTGCTCCCCGTGAGCGAGACGCGACATCGCCCTTGAGATAGCCGTCAGGTTGGAGCCCAGATTGCGGTAAATATACCAGCAGGCACAGCCGGTGATGATCAGCGCCAGCACCGCGAAGATGCTGATAAACACGCTGATGGATTGCAGCTCGTGATGGCTCTGGGCCGTGCGAAGCCGGGAAGCCTGCGCCACCTGTTCAACGTACTGATTAATGTCGCTGTTTAATATCGCCACCAGCGCCTTGATGTGGAACATGTACCAGCTGATGGACAGATCGCTCTCCTCCAGCTGCGTCGACAGTGGTGCGAGCTTGCGCAGCTCATCATTAAAATCCGGGAGCACCAGGTTGGCCACCGGTTGCAGGGCGCTCGCGGGTAACCCCGCGGTTACTGCATCCAGCTGCTGCACCGTGGCGCGCGGTGAAGGGGTATCAATGGCGGCAACGATCAGCCTGTCCATCTCTGCAAGCTGTCGGGCGTCTGGCACATTGCTCGCGTAACGGCGGTTGATATCCTGCAAATGACGCAGGTAGCTTTGGCTTTGATAGAGCGAGCTGAGCAGCGCGTTACGCTCCAGATGCCGCTTTTGCCCGCGCTCCAGCATTCCCGTCACGCTCTGCTGTAATTCATTACTCCTGCGAATAATTCGCGCCACCAGCGCCGGCTCCTGCTGCGCCAGCGGCGCATCGGCAAGTTGATCCAGCGAGTGGCGCAGCGCCATCTGCGTCTGTTTCAGCCGCTCGGCTTCGCCTTTGTACTCCAGCGCACCGACCACCTGCGACAGCCGCACCGCCGCCGTTGCCACATTTGCGGTATCACGGGCGAGGTTCATGCTGCCGGTCATGTCATCCAGCGTTTGCTGTTGGACCTGCTCCTGGATCTGGCTGGCGTGACGAAAGCCGAGCACCGCCACACCGCTGACCATCAGCGTGACGGCGACCACCAGCAGATTAAAAATCAGCAGGCGTCCGCGGGCGCTGGTGAAGAACGGGGGGCGTGAAGACATGGGTTTGGGCTCCTCTGCGGATTGGTGCCTTCACCCTGGCCCTCTCCCACAGGGAGAGGGAAAAGGAAAATGTGATGGCGATTAGCTATTCATAACTATGACAAATATGAACAGCTTCTGACATTTTGCATTTACGCGCCTGTGATGAAGTGCAGATATCGACATTCACAGGAGATCCGCCATGAGCAGAACCCCGGTTTTAGAGATGCGCCACATTGCCAAAACCTTTGGCAATTTCCACGCGCTCAAGGGCGTGGATTTGACGGTTTTCCCCGGTGAGATCCACGCGCTGATGGGGGAAAACGGCGCCGGAAAAAGCACGCTGATGAAGATCCTCGCAGGCGCCTATACCGCCAGCAGCGGCGACATCCTCATCGACGGCAAGCCATTTCACATCAAAGGTCCGAAAGATGCGCTGGCCGCAGGCATTACCCTGATTTATCAGGAGATGCAGCTTGCTCCTAACCTGACCGTGGCGGAAAACATTTTTCTCGGCAGCGAGCTGTCGCGCGGCGGGCTGGTCCAGCGCAAAGAGATGGCTGCCCAGGCGCAGGCGGTCATTGACCGCCTCGGTGCGCAGTTCAGCGCCACCGACCTGGTCATGAAGCTGACGATCGCCGAGCAGCAGCAGGTGGAGATCGCCCGCGCCCTGCACCGCAACAGCCGCATTCTGGTGATGGACGAACCTACCGCCGCCCTCTCCTCGCGCGAAACCCACCGTCTGTTCGAACTGATTTTGCGCCTGCGCGATGAAGGCATGGCGATTATTTACATCAGCCACCGGATGGCGGAAGTGTATGAACTCTCGGACCGCGTCAGCGTGCTGCGCGACGGGCAATACGTCGGCAGCCTGACGCGCGACAGGCTCAACGCCTCCGAGCTGGTGCGCATGATGGTGGGCCGTCCGCTCAGCGATCTGTTTAACAAAGAGCGCGATATTCCCCTCGGCAGCCCGCGTCTTAACGTCCACCACCTCACCGACGGCAAAAAAGTGCAGCCCTGTAGTTTGCAGGTGCGCTCCGGTGAAATCGTCGGACTGGCGGGGCTGGTCGGGGCCGGGCGTTCCGAGCTGGCGCAGCTGATCTTCGGCGTGCGCAAAGCCACCGGCGGCATGATTGAGGTGGACGGCGAACCGGTGGTGATCCACTCCCCGCGCGCGGCCATTGAGAACGGCATCGGTTTTCTTACCGAGAACCGCAAGGAGCAAGGTCTGTTTCTGGAGCTGGCGGCGCAGGAGAACATCACCATGGCGACGCTGGAGCGCGACGCCACCTTCGGCTGGCTGAACCGCAAAAAAGCGCAGTCGATTTCCGATGACGCCATCGCCCTGCTCAATATCCGCGTGCCCCATTCACAGGTGCGCGCGGGCGGGCTCTCCGGCGGCAACCAGCAAAAACTGCTGATCTCCCGCTGGGTGGCGATAGGCCCGCGCATTCTGATTCTGGACGAGCCCACGCGCGGCGTAGACGTCGGCGCAAAAAGCGAGATCTACCGCATCATGAACCAGATGGCGCGCAAAGGCGTTGCGATACTGATGATCTCCAGCGAGCTGCCGGAAGTAGTAGGGATGAGCGACCGGGTGTACGTGATGCGGGAAGGCAGCATTGCGGGTGAACTGCACGGGCGCGACATCTCTCAGGAAAACATCATGACGCTGGCAACCGGCGTAAACGACACACATCATCAGGCGGTGTAATTATGACAACTCCAACCCATCCGCAGCAGGTGGCGAAATCCGCCTCCGCCAAAAAAATGCTGATGAGCGATCTGATGCAAACGATCGGCATTTTGCCGATTTTAATCCTGATTGTGGCGGTATTTGGCTTTATCGCCCCGAACTTTTTCACCGAGAGTAATCTGCTCAACATTACCCGGCAGGCGTCGATCAACATTGTGCTGGCGGCCGGGATGACCTTCATCATCCTGACCGGCGGGATTGACCTCTCCGTGGGCTCGATTCTGGGCACCACGGCAGTGGCGGCGATGGTGGTCTCGCTTATCCCTGAATTTGCGATGCTCTCCATTCCGGCGGCGCTGATGCTCGGTATGGTGCTGGGGCTGTTCAACGGTGCGCTGGTGGCCTTCGCCGGACTTCCGCCGTTTATCGTCACGCTCGGCACCTATACGGCGCTGCGCGGCGCGGCCTACCTGTTGGCGGACGGCACGACGGTTATTAACTCCAACATTAACTTCGAGTGGATCGGCAATAACTACCTCGGCCCGATTCCGTGGCTGGTGGTGATCGCCCTGGCGGTGATTGTGGTGTGCTGGTTCATCCTGCGCCGCACCACCCTCGGCGTTCACATCTATGCGGTTGGTGGCAACATGCAGGCGGCACGCTTAACCGGCATTAAGGTCTGGCTGGTGCTGCTGTTTGTCTACGGCATGAGTGGCCTGCTCTCGGGCTTAGGCGGCGTGATGAGCGCTTCACGTCTCTACAGCGCCAACGGCAACCTCGGCACGGGGTACGAGCTGGATGCGATTGCGGCGGTGATCCTCGGCGGCACCAGCTTCGTCGGCGGGATCGGCACGATCACCGGCACCCTGGTGGGCGCGCTGATCATCGCCACCCTCAACAACGGCATGACGCTGATGGGCGTCTCCTATTTCTGGCAGCTGGTGATCAAAGGGGCGGTGATCATCATAGCGGTGCTGATCGACAAATACCGTACCCGACACCATCAAAGTGCATAACAACAATACCCTACGTGAGGAATACAGCATGAGATTGAAGCCCTTAGTGACCGCGCTCTGTGCTGGCGCGCTGCTGGCCGCAACCCCGTTTGCGCAGGCAAAAGATCTGAAATCCATCGGCGTGACGGTGGGTGACCTGGCTAACCCGTTCTTCGTGCAGATCACCAAAGGTGCCGAGCTGGAAGCGCGCAAGCTGGCGGGGGACAACGTCAAGGTGACGCTGGTCTCCAGCGGGTACGATCTGGGCCAGCAGGTGTCGCAGATCGATAACTTCATTGCGGCGAAAGTAGACATGATCATCCTCAATGCCGCGGATTCCAAAGGGATCGGCCCCGCGGTAAAACGCGCTAAAGAGGCGGGGATCGTGGTCGTGGCGGTGGACGTGGCGGCGGAAGGGGCCGATGCGACCATCACCTCCGATAACACTCAGGCGGGAGAAATGGCCTGTAAGTACATTACCGACCGCCTGAAAGGTAAAGGCAACGTGGTGATCATCAACGGACCGCCGGTTTCTGCGGTACAAAACCGCGTGGAGGGCTGCCAGACCGAGTTCAGGCGCCACCCGGATATCAAAGTGCTCTCGGATAATCAGAACGCCAAAGGCAGCCGCGAAGGCGGCCTGGAGGTCATGACCTCCCTGCTGGCGGCCAATCCGAAGATCGACGGCGTATTCGCGATTAACGATCCGACCGCGATCGGCGCCGATCTGGCGGCTAAACAGGCGCAACGCAATGAATTCTTTATCGTTGGCGTGGATGGCAGCCCGGATGGTGAAGAAGCCCTGAAGCGCGAAAACTCGCTGTTTGTTGCTACCCCGGCGCAGGATCCGCAGGTGATGGCGGCGAAGGCGGTGGAGATCGGCTATGACATTCTTCAGGGCAAACCTGCGCCGAAAGAGCCTGTGCTGATCCCGGTGACGATGATCGATAAAAAGAACGTCGGCACGTATAAGGGGTGGACGGTTAAGTAAGCCCCTCACCCCGACCCTCTCCCCAAAGGAGAGAGGGTGTTCAAGTTCCCTCTCCCCTTTGGGGAGAGGGTTAGGGTAAGGGGGCGGCAAAAACTCAAGGAGTCCCCATGAAACGCTCCGACATAAATGAAATCCTCGGCCACACGCGGCAGTTCTTCTCCATGCACGGCGTGCATCTCCCGCCGTTTGCCAGCTTTCCGCCGACAAAATGGCAGCAGCTTGACCAGGCAGCATGGCAGGAGGTGTTTGACCTTAGGCTCGGCTGGGACGTGACGGCGTTCGGCGGCAACAGCTTTGCCACCCAGGGCCTGACGCTTTTCACCCTG
This sequence comes from Enterobacter cloacae complex sp. SYL003, assembly GCF_049236925.1. Taxonomy (NCBI): domain Bacteria; kingdom Pseudomonadati; phylum Pseudomonadota; class Gammaproteobacteria; order Enterobacterales; family Enterobacteriaceae; genus Enterobacter; species Enterobacter cloacae complex sp. SYL003. The sequence continues at coordinate 26,959 of NZ_JBMKJK010000027.1, forward strand.
CGCAACGGCTCCCCCAACGGCGTGCCCTATGAAAAGTGCTATGCCGAAAAAATCATGCACGTCCGCGACGGCCAGGTGACGCCGATGCATTTTCACTGGCGCAAGCGGGAGGACATCATTAACCGCGGCGGCGGGAATCTGATTATTGAGTTATGGAATGCGGGCGCGCATGAAGAGACCGAAAACACCGACGTGACCGTCACGATAGATGGCTGTCGGCAGACGCACGCGCCCGGCAGCCAGCTGCGCCTCACGCCAGGGGAGAGCATCTGCCTGACGCCCGGCCTGTACCACAGTTTCTGGGGTGAACGCGGCTTTGGTGATGTGCTGGTGGGCGAAGTGTCGTCGGTCAATGACGATGAACACGACAACCACTTTTTACAGCCCATCGATCGCTACAACACCATCGAAGAAGACGAACCGGCGGTGCTGGTGCTGTGCAACGAGTACACCCTCTTTCGGATATAAGGAGTGAATGATGCCATTGATTTCTCTTGCCGACGGTCTGGCCCACGCCAGGGAACACCGCTACGCCCTGGGCGCGTTCAACGTGCTCGACTCCCATTTTCTGCGCGCGCTGTTTGCCGCCGCGAAGCAGGAACGCTCGCCGTTTATCATCAACATCGCCGAAGTGCATTTTAAGTACGTGTCTCTGGAGTCGCTGGTGGAAGCGGTGAAATTCGAAGCTGCCCGCCACGATATTCCCGTGGTGCTTAACCTCGACCACGGCCTGCATTTTGAGGCGGTGGTGCGCGCCCTGCGTTTAGGGTTCAGCTCGGTGATGTTCGACGGCTCCACGCTGAGCTATGAGGAAAATATCCGCCAGACCCGGGAAGTGGTGAAGATGTGCCACGCGGTGGGCGTCTCGGTAGAGGCGGAGCTGGGCGCGGTAGGCGGGGATGAAGGTGGCGCGCTGTACGGTCATGCGGATGAAGCCTTCTTTACCGACCCGCAACTGGCGCGCGAATTTGTTGATTCAACCGGCATCGATGCGCTGGCGGTTGCCATTGGCAACGCGCACGGCAAATACAAGGGCGAGCCGAAGCTTGATTTTCCGCGTCTGGACGCCATTCGCCAGCAGACGGGCCTGCCGCTGGTTTTACATGGTGGCTCTGGCATAAGCGACACTGATTTCCGCCGCGCCATTGAACTCGGTATTCATAAAATCAATTTCTATACCGGCATGTCGCAGGCCGCACTTGCCGCCGTTGAGCAACGCATGGCGAACCGCCAACCGCTTTACGATGAGTTTGCCGAGCTGCTGCTGGGCATTGAAGAGGCCATTACCGATACGGTTGCGGAACAGATGCGCATCTTCGGCAGTGCGGGGCAGGCCTAATGGAACGCAAAGGGATCGTCGCCGCAGGCAATATGCTGGTGGATCACGTCCACCAGATCGTACAGTGGCCGGAGCGCGGCTGGCTGGCAGAAATCACCCACAGCGAACGCTCAACCGGCGGTGCGCCGCTCAACGTTCTGCTGACGCTGGCGAAAATGCACGTCGGCCTGCCGTTACAGGCGGTGGGGCTGATTGGGGAAGACAGCGACGGAGACTATATTCTGGCGATGCTCGACCAGTATCACGTCAATCGCCAGCGCGTGCAGCGCACGACGTTCTCCCCAACGTCGATGTCGCAGGTGATGACCGACCCCAGCGGACAGCGCACCTTTTTCCACTCGCCGGGCGCCAACCGCCTGCTGGATCTTCCCGCCTTCGATCGTTTAGACGGATCGCTGAAGATCTTCCATCTCGGCTATCTGCTGCTGCTCGACAGCCTGGATATGCCGGACGAGGAATTTGGCACCCGCAGCGCGCGGTTACTGGCACAGATGCACGATCAGGGGTATGAAACCTCGCTCGATCTGGTGTCCCGCAAGGGCGACCCGCGCTATCAGCCGCTGGTGCTCCCTGCCCTGCGCCATCTTGATTATCTGGTGATTAACGAGCTGGAAGCCGGTGAGTTTAGCGGGCTTGAGATCCGCGACAGCCATGATGCGCTGAACATGGCCCATATCGCCGACGCTGCCGCACAGCTGCTGGCGGCAGGCGTGCGACAGCGGGTGGTGATCCACTGTCCGGAAGGGGCATGGGGTGAAGCGCCGGGTGAAAAAGGGCAATGGGTTCCGTCGTGGAAGCTGACGCAGGACGAGATTATCGGCAGCGTCGGCGCGGGCGACGCGTTTTGCGCGGGCTTTTTATACGGCTGCCATGAATCCCTGCCGCTGACGGAGAGTATTTATCTGGCGCACGCCTGTGCGCGGGCCAGCCTGCTGGCGGCTAATGCAATTGACGGCGCGAAAACGCTGGCCGAGCTTCAGACGTTTATTCAGGAGAACGGTCAGGCGGCTTTCTCATGATGGGAAACGTCCGTGGCAAAAACATAGCCCAGACCGCGAATGGTTTTGATCAGCAGAGGCTGGTGCGGATTAACCTCAATTTTTCGCCGCAACCGCATGATCAGCACGTCGATAGTGCGGTCAAAGACCTCGGCGCTTTCGCTGTGGGTCAGTTCAAGCAGCTGTTCACGGCTCAGTACCCGGCGGGCGTTTTGCGTTAATGCCAGCAGCAGGCCATATTCGCCCTGGGTTAACGGCACGGTATTACGCTGCGGATCGCTCAGCTCGCAGCGGGTGGTGTCCAGCGTCCAGCCGTTAAAGGCAATACCTTCAACGCGCGGCGCGGCAGGCCCCGCGGCCAGCGCACCGGTACGACGCAGCACCGCCTTAACGCGGGCGACCACCACGCGCGGATTGAACGGTTTTCCGATGTAATCATCAGCGCCCATTTCCAGCCCGACGACCACATCTGATTCACTTCCCAGCCCCGTCAGCATCACCACCGGTAGCGACGGTCGCCGCTTTTGCATCTGCAGCAAAACCTGTAATCCGTTGATATCCGGCAGCATCATGTCCAGCAGAACCAGCGCAATGCCGGAGTCCTGCTGGACACGGTTCACCGCTTCCTGACCGGTGTGACACGTCAGCACGGTAAAGACGTGCTCGCTGAGCACATCCTGTAGCAGTTCGCAGACTGCGACATCATCATCAACCACCAGAATCGCCGGTTTCATCGCATGCTTCCGTCAGGGAATTATGTTAAGTCTGAACCATTCTGCCGCCGGCTCCAGCCGAATTGTTTTTTACGTGACGGAAATTCAATCCATGTCACATCCCCTGCCCTTTCGACACGTCAATTTTGACGATTGGCTGTTTTTCGTCAGGGTTTTGCCCCGCAAAGGGTCGTAAAGTCAGGAAATACCCATAGTAAAAACATGGCATAGAAGCTGCATATTGGGCAGGTAAGAACTGTTTAACTGGAGCAAAGTGATGAAAAAAGTCGTCACGGTTTGCCCTTATTGTGCCTCAGGTTGCAAGATCCACCTGGTGGTCGATAACGGCAAAATCGTCCGGGCGGAAGCGGCGCAGGGTAAAACCAATCAGGGCACGCTGTGCCTGAAAGGGTACTACGGCTGGGATTTTATTAACGATACCCAAATCCTCACCCCGCGCCTGAAAACCCCTATGATCCGCCGCGAGCGCGGCGGCAAGCTGGAAGCCGTCTCCTGGAATGAAGCGCTGGATTATGTTGCCACGCGCCTTAGCGCCATCAAGGCCAAGTATGGCCCGGATGCGATTCAGACCACCGGCTCCTCACGCGGAACCGGGAATGAAACCAACTATGTGATGCAAAAATTCGCGCGCGCCGTTATTGGTACCAATAACGTCGACTGCTGCGCTCGCGTCTGACACGGCCCATCGGTTGCAGGTCTGCACCAGTCGGTCGGTAACGGCGCAATGAGTAATGCCATCAATGAGATAGATAACACCGATCTGGTGTTCATCTTCGGCTATAACCCGGCGGATTCTCACCCTATCGTCGCGAATCACGTGATTCGCGCCAAACAGAACGGGGCGAAAATCATCGTCTGCGATCCGCGCAAAATTGAAACCGCGCGCATTGCCGATATGCACATCGCACTGAAAAACGGCTCGAACATCGCGCTGTTAAATGCAATGGGGCACGTCATTATTGAGGAGAACCTCTACGACCAGGCGTTTGTCGCAAGCCGTACGGAAGGGTTTGAAGAGTATCGCAAGATTGTCGAAGGCTATACGCCGGAGTCCGTTGAGGCGATAACCGGCGTCAGCGCACAGGAGATCCGCCAGGCGGCGCGGATGTACGCCGGAGCGAAAACCGCCTCTATTCTGTGGGGTATGGGCGTGACCCAGTTCTACCAGGGCGTGGAAACCGTGCGCTCGCTCACCAGCCTCGCCATGTTGACCGGCAATCTGGGTAAAGCGCATGTGGGCGTGAACCCGGTACGTGGTCAGAATAACGTGCAGGGCGCGTGCGACATGGGCGCGCTGCCGGACACCTATCCGGGCTACCAGTACGTCAAATTCCCGGAAAATCGCGAGAAATTCGCGAAGGCCTGGGGCGTGGAGAGCCTGCCTGAGCACACGGGATATCGCATCAGCGAGCTGCCGCACCGCGCGGCGCACGGTGAAGTGCGTGCGGCCTACATCATGGGTGAAGATCCGCTCCAGACCGACGCCGAGTTGTCTGCGGTGCGTAAAGGGTTTGAGGATCTGGAGCTGGTGATTGTTCAGGATATCTTTATGACCAAAACCGCGGCGGCGGCGGATGTGATTTTACCGTCGACCTCCTGGGGAGAGCATGAAGGTGTCTATACGGCGGCAGACCGCGGCTTCCAGCGCTTCTTCAAGGCTGTCGAGCCGAAGTGGGATCTGAAAACGGACTGGCAGATCATCAGCGAAATCGCCACCCGGATGGGCTACCCGATGCACTACAACAACACCCAGGAGATCTGGGACGAGTTGCGGCATCTGTGCCCGGACTTTTATGGGGCAACCTATGAAAAAATGGGTGAGCTAGGCTACATCCAGTGGCCATGCCGGGATGAGTCAGAGGCGGATCAGGGAACGTCGTACCTCTTTAAAGAAAAATTCGACACCCCGAACGGGCTGGCGCAATTCTTCACCTGCGACTGGGTCGCGCCGATCGATAAACTCACCGACGAGTATCCGATGGTGCTCTCCACCGTGCGTGAAGTGGGCCATTACTCCTGCCGTTCCATGACCGGCAACTGCGCCGCGCTGGCGGCGCTGGCGGATGAACCGGGCTACGCGCAGATCAACACCGCCGATGCCGAACGGCTCGGTATTGAAGATGAAGCGCTGGTGTGGGTGAACTCGCGTAAAGGCCGCATCATTACCCGCGCGCAGGTCAGCGACCGTCCGAACAAAGGCGCGGTCTATATGACCTACCAGTGGTGGATTGGCGCCTGTAACGAGCTGGTGACGGAGAACTTAAGCCCGATAACCAAAACGCCGGAGTATAAATACTGCGCCGTAAACGTGGAGCCCATAGCGGATCAGCGCGCAGCGGAACAGTACGTGATCGACGAATATAACAAGCTGAAAGCCCGCCTGCGTGAAAGCGCAATGGGATGAAGCTGTTAATTAATCGCTGACTAAATGGGGTGAGATATTCACCCCATTATTATTTCTGGCATCGCTATTAATAATATCAATATATTTCTCTGAAGACGTCTCGCAGAAAAATGTAATTTGCGCGAAAATTAATTACATCTTTGCATTTTAATTCAGAGGGATAAGATATGCGGCGGGTGCTTAAGACTTTCTGTCTTGAGCATTGTTGAGGGACAGAAAGTGGAAAGCCCCGGGAAATTTGCATTTACCCGAGGCTACCCCTCAACCCCCAACAGGTTGAGAGTAGCCTCTTATTCTTTTTTTCACAAGGAGTAAAAGGCATGACGCCATTAAAAACTGCGTTAGGCATCGTTTTTATTATTTGCCTGACGATAGTGATCTTTACCTTTATTACTCGCGGTAAGTTATGTGAGTTTTCAATAAAGAGTGAACATCAGGAGGTGGCGGCGAAATTAGCCTGTAACGCAGGCTAACCTCTTCGGGTGGAACGCGTGTTCCGCCCGGCTTGTGGGATGCTGAGGTCTTAACGCACCCGTTTTTTTCTTCTGTCACCGCGATTATACTGCGCGGCATGTACCCCGATGATAAGAATCCATGAAAGCCATTTTTCTGTTGTTGTTATTTTTAACCGCCTTTGCCCGTGCCGATGAGATAGGCAGCCAGTATCGAAAACAGGCGGAAGCCGGTGATGCGCGCGCCCAGTATTATCTTGCCGATACGTACTTCAGTTCCGGCGACAGCAAGCAGGCCGCGCTGTGGGCCGAGAAAGCGGCGAAAGGCGGCAATGTCGACGCCATGGCGCTGCTGTCGCAAATCCTCTTTACGCAGGGCGACTACGCACAGGCCAAAGCTCTGGCCCAACAGGCAAACATTGCGGGCAGCAAACGCGGCGCGATCATGCTGGCGCGGGTGCTGGTGAACACGCAAGCAGGCAAGACCGACTACCCGCAGGCCATTAAACTGCTGCAAACGGCGACCGAAGACATCGATAGCGACTCGGCGGTAGACGCGCAACAGCTGCTGGGGCTGATCTATGCCAACGGCGTTGAAGTCCCTCAGGATGACTTGCAGGCTGCGGCGTGGTTCAAGCGGAGTTCGGCTCTGTCCCGGACGGGCTATGCGGAGTACTGGGCAGGCATGCTGTTCAGGCAGGGTGAGAAAGGCTTTATCACACCGAATAAACAGAAAGCGCTTTACTGGTTAAACCTGAGCTGTACGGAAGGGTTTGATACCGGGTGTGAAGAGTTTGATGCGTTGAGCGGGGAGTAAATTATTGCCCGGTGGCGCTGCGCTTACCGGGCCTACGGTTATGTAGGCCGGGTAAGGCGAAGCCGCCACCCGGCATTTTTACATCACTGGTCAGCCGTTTTATCAAAACGACCCAGCACCTCGCGTTCATACGCCAGCGCTTTTTTACGGTCGAACTTGTGTTCCCACTTGGAGATTACCAGCACCGCCAGCGCATTACCCACCACGTTCAGCGCGGTACGCGCCATGTCGAGGATACGGTCCACACCGGCGATAAACGCCAGGCCTTCCAGCGGAATACCGACGCTGCCCAGCGTCGCCAGCAGCACCACGAAGGAGACGCCCGGCACGCCTGCGATACCCTTTGAGGTCACCATCAGGGTCAACACCAGCACGATTTCCTGCCACAGCGACAGGTCAATGCCGTACAGCTGAGCGATAAAGATTGCCGCAATACTCTGATACAGCGTTGAACCATCCAGGTTGAAGGAGTAACCGGTCGGTACAACGAAGCTGGTAATGGACGCCGGTGCACCGTAGGCCTCCATCTTCTCAATGATACGCGGCAGCACGCTCTCAGAACTTGCCGTGGAGTACGCCAGAATCAGCTCATCTTTCAGAATGCGGATCAGGATCCAGATGCTCAGCCCGCACAGGCGCGCCACAATCCCCAGCACCACCAGCGCGAAGAACAGGATCGCGAAGTGCACCAGAATCACCAGCTTCGCCAACGGCCACAGGGAGGCAAAACCGAAGTTCGCCACGGTTACGGCGATCAGCGCAAAAACACCCACCGGCGCATAGCGCATCACCATGTGGGTGACTTTGAACATGGTTTCAGAGATAGAGCGGAACACCGTTACCAGCGGTTCACGGTGCGTCGCGGGCAGGGAAGAAAGCCCCAGACCAAAGAGCACCGAGAAGAAGATGATCGGCAGCATCTCGCCCTTCGCCATTGACGCGATAATGTTGGTCGGCACCAGCGAGAGGATAGTCCCCATCAGCCCATGCGAATGGCTCTGCACGTCGGCGGTGGTGCTTTGATATTTCGAAATATCCACCGTCGCCAGCTGCGACATATCAATCCCGGAACCTGGCTGGAACACGTTCGCCAGGGTGATACCAAGAATGATGGCAACCGTGGTGATCACTTCGAAATAGAGAATGGTTTTAACGCCGATGCGGCCTAACTGTTTCGCATCACCTACCCCGGCAATACCGACCACCAGCGTCGAGATCACAATCGGCACAACAATCATCTTGATCAGATGAATAAAGATATCGCCCGCTGGCGAGAGAAGGTTCGCAATCAGCCACTCGCGGCTGTCGCTATGATAATGGAGGTAACTGCCCAGCAAGATGCCCAGCACAAGGGCCAGCAGGATCTGCCAGGCCAGGCTGACTTTCAAATTTTTCATAGAAACTGACTTCCTCAATGAAATCTCCGCACCAGCAAAACTGCATGAATATGGAGACATACTGAAAGGGTATGAATTGTGTTGCGTTGGTTTATGGGATTTTTTAACGCGCCGTATGAGTATCATTTGCACGGCATGCTGCGCAAGCCTTAAAGAACAAGGCATTTCACTGCAAAAAGCGTCATTGACGGTAATTAATAGCAATCCACATCAATAACCGATTGTTATGAAAAAACTTTTACAAACAAAAAAGTGAATAATTCTTCAGATGAATTATTTCCCTTCAAAGTTTCATTCGCTCAATTTTCATACTCTTCAGACATTGCGTGATCTGTCGCCCAAATACTAAACAAAGCTTGTAAAGCCCCTACTATTAACGTTTTTGCGACATATTATTAACATCTTACAAGGAGAAAAAAAGCCATGAGCCAAATACACAAACACGACATTCCCGCAAACATTGCGGACCGTTGCCTGATAAGCCCGGAGCAGTACCAGGAGAAATACCAGCAGTCCATTTCCAGCCCTGACGCATTCTGGGGTGAACAGGGCCACATCCTCGACTGGATCAAACCTTATCAGAAGGTAAAGAACACCTCTTTCGCGCCGGGCAACGTCTCCATTAAATGGTATGAAGACGGCACGCTGAACCTGGCGGCGAACTGCCTGGACCGCCATCTTGCCGAACGCGGCAACGAAACGGCCATTATCTGGGAAGGCGACGATGCCTCTCAGAGCAAACACATCTCATATAAAGAGCTTCATCGCGACGTCTGCCGCTTCGCCAACGTGCTGCTGGCCCAGGGCATTAAAAAAGGCGATGTGGTGGCGATCTATATGCCGATGGTGCCGGAAGCCGCGGTGGCTATGCTGGCCTGCGCGCGCATCGGCGCGATCCACTCCGTTATTTTTGGTGGCTTCTCGCCGGAGGCGGTTGCCGGACGTATCGTCGACTCGAACTCAAAGCTGGTGATCACCGCTGACGAAGGCGTGCGTGCCGGGCGCGGCATTCCGCTGAAGAAAAACGTCGATGAAGCGCTGAAAAACCCGAACGTGAAATCCATCCATAACGTCATTGTCTTCAAACGCACGGGCGGCAACATTGACTGGCACGAGGGCCGAGACCTGTGGTGGAGCGATCTGATTGAAAACGCAAGCGACCAGCATCAGCCGGAAGAGATGAACGCGGAAGATCCGCTGTTTATCCTTTATACCTCCGGATCCACCGGTAAGCCGAAAGGCGTGCTGCATACCACCGGCGGCTATCTGGTTTACGCGGCCACCACCTTTAAATACGTTTTCGACTACCATCCGGGCGACATCTACTGGTGTACCGCCGACGTGGGCTGGGTCACCGGTCACAGCTACCTGCTGTACGGCCCGCTGGCCTGCGGCGCAACGACGCTGATGTTTGAAGGCGTACCTAACTGGCCAACGCCGGCGCGTATGTGCCAGGTGGTCGATAAGCATCAGGTCAACATTCTCTACACCGCGCCAACGGCGATCCGTGCGCTGATGGCGGAAGGCGATAAAGCCATCGAAGGGACCGACCGCTCTTCCCTGCGCATCCTCGGTTCCGTGGGCGAGCCGATCAACCCGGAAGCCTGGGAGTGGTACTGGAAGAAGATCGGCAACGAGAAGTGCCCGGTGATGGACACCTGGTGGCAGACCGAAACCGGCGGCTTCATGATCACCCCGATGCCGGGCGCCACGCAGTTGAAAGCCGGTTCGGCCACCCGTCCGTTCTTCGGCGTGCAGCCCGCGCTGGTGGACAACGAAGGCAATCCGCAGGAAGGGGCCACCGAAGGCAACCTGGTAATCGTCGATTCCTGGCCTGGCCAGGCGCGTACCCTGTTCGGCGACCATGAGCGCTTCGAGCAGACCTACTTCTCGACCTTTAAAAACATGTACTTCAGCGGCGACGGCGCGCGCCGGGACGAAGACGGTTATTACTGGATCACCGGACGCGTGGACGACGTGCTGAATGTTTCCGGCCACCGTCTGGGCACGGCGGAGATTGAGTCTGCGCTGGTGTCGCATCCGAAGATTGCCGAAGCGGCAGTTGTCGGCATTCCTCACAACATCAAAGGCCAGGCGATCTACGCCTACGTCACCCTGAACCACGGCGAGGAGCCGTCGCCAGAGCTGTATACCGAGGTGCGTAACTGGGTGCGTAAAGAGATCGGCCCGTTGGCCACGCCGGACGTGCTGCACTGGACCGACTCACTGCCGAAAACCCGTTCCGGCAAGATTATGCGCCGTATTCTGCGCAAAATCGCAGCGGGCGACACCAGCAACCTCGGTGATACCTCAACGCTTGCCGATCCTGGCGTGGTGGACAAACTGCTCGAAGAGAAGCAGGCCATCGCAATGCCTTCCTAGTGTTTTCTCCCTCTCCCCGTGGGAGAGGGCCGGGGTGAGGGCATCAGACCGCACCTTCCTTCCATCACCCTAACCCTCTCCCCATAGGGGAGAGGGGATAAAAACAAACCAACCTTACCTTTGGAGACTCTGTGATGAATAACGATATTTGTCAGCAGATAGAGAATAGTGCGCACTACAAGGAGCTCGTCGAAAAACGGCAACGGTTTGCCTTTATCCTTTCCATCATCATGCTGGTTATTTACGTCGGCTTTATTCTGCTGATCGCCTTTGCGCCGCAGTGGCTCGGTACGCCGCTGCACGCCGGAACCAGCGTTACGCGCGGCATCCCAATTGGCATTGGCGTTATCGTTATTTCGTTTGTGCTGACAGGTGTGTATGTCTGGCGTGCGAACGGTGAATTCGATCGTCTTAACAGAGAAGTTCTGCGCGAGGTAAAAGCATCATGAAGCGAGTCCTGACGGCGCTTGCCGCCACACTTCCCTTTGCTGCCCATGCGGCAGATGCCCTTACCGGCGAGGTCCAGCGCCAGCCAACCAACTGGCAGGCGATTATCATGTTCCTGATTTTCGTGGTGCTAACGCTTTACATCACCTACTGGGCGTCGAAACGCGTGCGCTCCCGTAACGATTACTACACCGCGGGCGGCAACATTACCGGCTTCCAGAACGGGCTGGCGATTGCGGGAGACTTTATGTCTGCCGCCTCGTTCCTCGGGATCTCCGCGCTGGTTTATACCTCGGGGTATGACGGCCTGATCTACTCCCTCGGCTTCCTCGTCGGCTGGCCGATCATTCTGTTCCTGATTGCCGAGCGCCTGCGTAACCTTGGCCGCTACACCTTTGCAGACGTAGCTTCATACCGCCTCAAACAAGGCCCCATCCGCATGCTCTCCGCCTGCGGTTCGCTGGTTGTGGTGGCGCTGTACCTGATTGCGCAGATGGTGGGCGCGGGTAAATTGATCGAGCTGCTGTTCGGTCTGAACTACCACGTCGCGGTGGTGCTGGTAGGCGTGCTGATGGTGATGTACGTCCTGTTCGGCGGCATGCTGGCCACCACCTGGGTACAGATCATCAAAGCGGTACTGCTGCTGTTCGGCGCCAGCTTTATGGCCTTTATGGTGATGAAACACGTCGGGTTCAGCTTCAATAATCTGTTTACCGAAGCCATGTCAGTGCACCCGAAAGGGGAAGCGATCATGAGCCCGGGCGGGCTGGTGAAAGATCCGATATCCGCGCTCTCGCTCGGTCTCGGCCTGATGTTCGGTACCGCTGGCCTGCCGCATATCCTGATGCGTTTCTTCACGGTGTCTGATGCACGTGAAGCGCGTAAAAGCGTGTTTTACGCCACCGGGTTTATGGGCTACTTCTACATACTGACCTTTATCATCGGCTTTGGCGCGATCATGCTGGTGGGGGCAAACCCGGCGTTTAAAGACGCGGCGGGCGCGCTTATCGGCGGTAACAACATGGCGGCGGTGCATCTGGCCGACGCGGTAGGCGGTAACCTGTTCCTCGGCTTTATCTCTGCCGTGGCCTTCGCCACCATCCTCGCGGTGGTTGCAGGGCTGACGCTGGCTGGTGCGTCTGCGGTATCGCACGATCTCTACGCCAACGTTTTCCGCAAAGGCGCAAGCGAGCGCGATGAGCTGAAAGTCTCCAAAATCACCGTACTGGTGCTGGGCGTCGTCGCCATCCTGCTGGGGATTTTGTTCGAGAAGCAGAACATCGCCTTTATGGTGGGGCTGGCCTTCTCGATTGCGGCAAGCTGTAACTTCCCAATCATTCTGCTCTCCATGTACTGGTCAAAACTGACCACCCGTGGGGCGATGATTGGCGGCTGGCTGGGGCTGCTGACGGCGGTGATTCTGATGATCCTCGGCCCGACCATCTGGGTGCAGATCCTCGGTCACGAAAGCGCTATCTTCCCGTATGAATACCCGGCGCTGTTCTCCATTGCCGTGGCGTTTATTGGGATCTGGTTCTTCTCAGCGACCGACAACTCGCCGGAGGGTAACCTGGAGCGTGAGAAATTCCGCGCCCAGTTTATCCGCTCGCAAACCGGCCTGGGTGTTGAGCAAGGCCGCGCGCACTAAACCTTTTCTCCCCGGTCGCTCTGGCCGGGGAACTTAAAACATCACCCACGCCACCAGCGGCGCGATTAATACCATTGTCACGCCCGAGAGCATCATCACCAGGCTTGCAACAACGCCTTCCTGCTGTCCCAGCTCATACGAACGTGCCGTCCCCGCCCCGTGCGACGCCGCGCCAAACCCCGCCCCTTTCGCCATCCCTTCGCGAATGGAAAGGCGCAGAAACAGCACATCCCCCACTGCCATGCCGAACACGCCGGTCACCACCACAAACAGCGCCACCAGATCCGGCTGTCCGCCGAGCGGTTTAGCCGCCGCCAGCGCGAACGGTGTGGTCACCGAGCGTACCGCCAGGCTGCGCTGGATTTCATCAGACAGGGTAAACAGCCGCGCCAGCCAGACCGAGCTGCACACCGCCACTACCGTCGCGGTGACGACACCCGCGCTGAGCGACATCCAGTGGCGTTTAATAATTGCCAGGTTGTCATACACCGGCACCGCAAAGGCGATAGTCGCCGGGCCGAGCAGCCACAGCAGCCAGTGGGATTCACCAATGTAGTTCTGCCAGGAGATATGGCCGAAGACCAGCATCAGCACCAGCAGGATCGGCGTAAAGACCAGCGGCATCAGCGGCAGCGTGCGAAAGCGGCGATACAGGCGCTTGTTGGCAAAGTAAATGACGACTGTCGCAATCAGGCATAGCACGCTTATCTGAAAGTTAGTCATGCTTCTGCCTGCTGATTTCAAAGCGATACACTTTATCCACCACCCAGGCGGTGGCGCCCAGCACCATCAGCGTGCTCAGGGCGATAACCGCAAAGATGCGCCAGCCGTCGACCATCAGCAGTTGCGCATAATTCACCACCGCCACCACGGCCGGAACGAAGAACAGCAGCATCTCCGCCAGCAGCCAGCGCGCACCGGCCCGCACCCAGCTAAGGGGTAACGCGCGACAGAGGATCAACGTCAGCATCAGCACCATTCCCACCAGGTTGGCGGGTAAAGGCAGGTTCAGCCAGTCGACAAGATATTCAGCAAAAACAAACAGTCCCGCGTAGAGCAGTACCTGAACCGGTACCTGGAGTCGTTGAACAACGGCAGGCGTAACACGGCTTAACGCCACGGCCATGGGGGTTTTCCTCAGAAATGAGACGAGGCGCCAGTATAGTGAGCGTACGGTATCGACTGAAATGAATTAAAATCATCGAAGGTATAGTTTCGAGGAATAATCATGGACATAAGAACGCTGCGCTATTTTGTCGAGGTGGTTCGCCAGCAAAGTTTTACCCGCGCAGCGGAGAAGTTATTCGTAACCCAGCCTACCATCAGTAAGATGCTGAAAAACCTCGAAGATGAGCTGAACTGTACCCTGCTGATCCGCGACGGGCGCAAGCTGCTGCTGACCGATACCGGTCGCGTAGTGTTCGAGCGCGGGCTGGCAATTCTGGCGGAGTTCCGCCAGCTGGAGGCCGAGCTTGGGGACATCAACCACCTGACAAAAGGGCTGCTGCGGCTCGGCATTCCGCCGATGGTCGGCATGATGATGGCCGGGCCGATTAGCCTGTTTCGCCAGCGCTATCCCGGCGTTGAGCTAAAAATCTCTGAGTTTGGCGGCCTGACCGTGCAGCAGGCGGTGATGAACGGTGAACTGGACGTGGCCATGACGGCCCTTCCCGTGGAAGAAGAGAGCGGGCTGGCAACGCTGCCGCTGTTCAGCCACCCGCTGTGCGTGCTGGTGCCGCGCTCCGGCGACTGGCTGAAGATTGAATCAGTAAAACCCGAGCTGCTCGGCGAACACCCGCTGCTGATTTACAACGAAGATTTCGCCTTAAGCCGCCAGCTGATGGCGCTGTTTAACCAGCACAACGTAAAGCCGCGCATTGCGGTGCGCAGCGGCCAGTGGGATTTTCTGGCAGCGATGGTACAGGCGGGCGTGGGGATAGCCATTCTGCCGCAGCCGATCTGCGGGCGGCTGGATAAAAACACGCTGCGCTGGATCCCGCTGGAGAGCGATCTGCACTGGCAGTTAGGGATGATCTGGCGTGAAGGGGTGTATCTGTCGCACAGCGCACAGGCGTGGTTGCAATGCTGTGAGGGGTTTTGGGTACCCTCACCCTAACCCTCTCCCATAGGGCTGAGGGATCCCCAGTAATTTTTTTATGCAGAAGCAATAAAGTTGCTTTCTAAATGACTGAGGGCTGTCAGCGATGCCC
>NZ_JBMKJK010000028.1:0-34291 GCF_049236925.1 Enterobacter cloacae complex sp. SYL003
GCGCTTTAAACTGGGGGTGATGTTCCACTACGGAAAGCTGAATATGGCGTTCTGAGCCTTCCCACCATGATCGGGGAAGACCCATGCATATACAGTATAAAGAATCAGTTTTATTCTTCAACACACTGTTTATTATGTTGTAACTACTCCCTACCTTCAGGTTCATGGTTCATTTTGTTAACGGTCTGTTGCTTCACAGCTTTGCTGATAGTCGCCCGGCTACAACCCAGCACTTTTTGAATCTGGCTCCAGGAGCTGCCGCTCGCAATCAGCCTGTTTATGGCGTCATAGCGAGACTGATTAACCTGGCGGCCTTTATACTTCCCTTCCCTTTTCGCCCTGGCGATCCCCTGCTGCTGCCGTTCCCGGCGCTGTTCATAGTCTCGCCTGGCGACGGCGGCCAGCATATCCAGCAACATATCGTTTATGGCCGAAAACATTCGGCTGTCAAAATCATTGTGACCCGATGCGAGCCAGGTTGTCGGAACGTTGACGGCCACAACCCGGATATCTTTCTGCCGGATCATTTTCTTCAGTGTGTTCCAGTCCTCCCCTACCAGGCGTGAAAGCCTGTCCACATCCTCTACCAGCAAGATATCGTTTTGCTGACAATCTTTCAGGAGCCGGAACAACTCAGGGCGTTCAAGCTTAGAACCTGATTCATTTTCAATGTAGTAGTTACAGATGCTCAGGCCGCGCTCGATGGCGAAGGTATTTATCGTGTCCAGGGCGCGTGTTGCATCCTGTTCAGTCGTGGATGCGCGTAAGTAAGCTCTGACAAAGCCTTTCGGTACTGTTTGAGTCATTATAGGGAACCAGTTCATTTTGAGTTAACCAGACACACCCATACAGTACCCATTTCAGTTGGTTCAGGGAAGGCACACTCAAAAAGAACCAGCAAACAGACCCCAGCCCTATAGTGACAACGTCACACTAAAAATTTACAACATAAAGATGATGTAAAGACACACCAAGATTTACACCATAAAGCGCACATAAAGACACAGCAACATTTACCATGTAAAGACACCATAAAGATAAATATATCTTTATTTGTGCTTTACATGGTAAAGCCATTGCATTATAAAGACACTGTAAAGACAAAAGTATCTTTACGAAAAACACACCATGTAAAGACATTCATATCTTTACATGAGCTTTACAACATAAAGAGAGGGATTCTGAAATGGGTAAAATCTTGCTTGTCGTATCAGATAAAGGTGGGGTAGGCAAAAGCACCTACGTGGCTAACACAGGCTCAATGCTGGTCAACAAAGGTAAGTCGGTAATTATCCTGAAGACAGATAAAAACCACGATCTGTTGAGCTGGAACGAAAAGCGGACAGATAACGGCTTACTCACTATCCCGGTTCACGCAGCTTACGGAAACGTCAGCAACGAAATTAAGCGCCTTAGTAAGCTGTGTGAAGTTCTCATTGTCGATTGCCCCGGCCACGACAGCCAGGAGTTCCGTAGCGCCCTGACAGTATCAGATATCGTGGTGACACTGGTTAAGCCGTCCTCTGATTTCGAAAGCGAAACACTGACCAGTGTTACAGAGAAAATCCGCACCGCTCAGAAAGCTAACGCAGCTCTGGAACCGTGGGTGCTGTTCACCAGAATCAACTCAGCGAAACCCCGCCACAGAAAAGCGGCCATTGATCTGGATAAATTACTGCGTTCGGACAACATCTGGATTCAACCTCTGAAAACCCGGATATCCGAGCTGGATGTGTATGAAAGCGCCTGTAATGAAGGGGCAGGGGTACATGACGTTAGCCGGGCATCGAGCCTTTCAACAGCGAAAGCACAGATTGAACTTGTGGCACAGGAAATTGGCATTTTATAGAAATATCAAC
This sequence comes from Enterobacter cloacae complex sp. SYL003, assembly GCF_049236925.1. Taxonomy (NCBI): domain Bacteria; kingdom Pseudomonadati; phylum Pseudomonadota; class Gammaproteobacteria; order Enterobacterales; family Enterobacteriaceae; genus Enterobacter; species Enterobacter cloacae complex sp. SYL003. The sequence continues at coordinate 1,860 of NZ_JBMKJK010000028.1, forward strand.
AATATTCATCGAAATCTTTACATTGTAAATACACCATAAAGATACTATGATATTTACAATTAATGCATACCGTACAAGGGGAAATTTTCATGGCTTTAAAACTAAACCGCCCGAACATCGATGAATCTCAGCAACCAGCAACAAACGCAGAAACCGCGCGTTTTATCTCCGGCGCTACCAGAGCGCCTGTAGCGGGTAAACCAAAGTTGATGAACTTCAGACTGCCAGCGTACTTTGAGGAGATCCTGGAAGCGGAGGCGCAGAGAACAGGCCAGAGCAAGACAACCGTTCTAAAGGCAGCGCTGGCCGCATTCGATAACCTGGACGAGAACCTGAAAAACCACTGGCTGCTTGAATCTGCAAAATTAGGGTAGCGTTATGGCTAAGAAAAAGAGATATGTTGTGATGGTTAGAGATAAACCAAATACAGCGGCAATCAGCGATTATTAGCCTGGTTAGTATGGTTCGCTAACAGGCATAATAAGGCCGTTGCCTATGACTGCGGAGAATGGATTGTCGAACCATCACATTGGTTAAGAATTGGAAATCCAAAATAGAAAGAAACCTAAGGAAAGAAAAATGTTCATATTCAGATATATTAAAACTCTTATTAATATCTACTTGTTATACATCCAACCGATATTGGGGATGTTCCTTATAGGTATAGGCTTATGGGGGTTCTATGCACCTGATGAGGGAACTTGTACTAATCTCAATATTGAGTTATGCGCTGTATCAGCTATTGATGTTCTGAAGCCTGCTATTTTTGTATTTTTAGGCATTATTACCGTTGCCGGATGGTACTTTACCGAACTTCAGCCGAAGCTAAGGGGGGAGGGCAAGTATATGAAGGTAAAAACAGGTGTAAAACCGGAAGATTTCGTTAAGTAAAAACCGAGCCTAAAGACGTTAACCGTGGGGGATTTATGAATAAATCATGGCTTGAACAACAGGTGCAAAATGAAAAATTAAAAAAAGTACAGGAAGAGAAAAAAGATGGCACTATCCAAAAAGGATTGTACAGGGTTCGTATAAAAGACAAATACAGGTGGGATTTGTGGGAAAATGATTTCAGAGTTGTTATTGCTTATTCGAAAGATGATGCAGAGCTAAAATTTACAGAAATGACAGGTTTTAATGAGCATTACTATATAGAAAGCATTGAAAAAATAGTGCTTTCAGATATAGAAAAAATCTTACTGGAAAACTGAAAAGATAGTTATCCAGAGGTTTAGTTAAATAATGGCGTCAGTTTTTCAACCAGTAGCAGATCGCTTAAACCGTCTAAAGAAACAACTTCTATACCAGAATCAACAAGTGAATCAACTCCACATACTTCACCGAAGCCGATAACCATAATCGGCTTTCGGTCTATCAAATCAAAAATCACCAAAGGCAATATTACACTGTTAATCGCTTCAAACTCCTGAAAAAACATTTCAGAGCCGTATTCGCTGGCAGGAAAAAGAATCTCACTTAATCTCAAACCATAAAAAATATGGTAGTGTTCTTTAAGGTTATCCTTTAAAATATTAACAGCCTTAGAATATTTTTCGTTAATAAACTCTTTAACCTGATATTTCATAACTCTCTCCAACAAGAACCGACTGTAGGTCACCGGGCAAACGTTGCGGAATGGCGTCAGAGACGTCATTTTGCGGCGTTTGCCCTATCCTGCATCGCAGTGAAAAGAACTCGCCTCGTGCGCTATGATTAACCGATGATAAAAGGCTGAAAGAAGCACTGCAAGCCGACTGGATAACATTGTTGCTTCACGGCTGATCATCATTGGTTGCCTCAGTGCTAGTGTGCTTTGCATCAGGAACCAGAAGACGATACCACGGCATTTTTTTGTTAAGCAGCTCCATCAGGGGAGTGGCAAACAAACTCAATCCCCACAGCGTTACGATTACTGGAATCGTGAAATTTTGCGGCGTCCAGAACTGGCGCTCAAGGTGGAACCATGTAACAACACAGAGCATTCCACCAATCCAGAAAATAGCTTTACTGAAAGCCCCCAGGACTGCCAGAGAAATAACAGAGACTAAATGCAGTGCGCCAGCCGTAGCAAGACGTAGATAAAACCAGAACCATTTAGCGTGCCGGATAACCGGGTTACCGTTCGTTTCTCGCAATCGTTTTTTACGTTCCCGGATGATTTCTTTTTTCAGCTTACTTCGTTCGGCTCCCTGCGGAAACTCATATATTTTAGCCATGTTTTGCCTCACTTATTCTTTTTTGGTGGAACGACTTTGTCAAACTCCTCTAAAAATGCCATATCATCTTCCGAAAAGGATGAGGATTTTTCATTTATACTAAACTCAAATCTAAGCATGTGAGCCATTCTCCCTTTTTTCCCAACAACAGAGAAAGATAACTGATTTATTTCCGTTTTCTCAATTATCTCATTAATGCTTTTATTGATAACATCACGAACAAAAAATGAGTATTTAGGATACTTATATTTCTTCTCCCCTTCCTCAATAGTATAAAGTCCCATTTCCTCTTTTAAATCATCCACGGATATATCAAAAGATTTTTTTGAACTATTCTGACTGTAATATTTCCTAATGACTTGATAAAGGTTTGTTGAGTTTACACTGTTCAACAACACAACTGATTTCAATACCTGAGTGGTATATCTATTTTCAGAACCAATCAACTTAGAAAAATATCGCTTAGCTGTATTTGTGAATTTTATCCGTACAGTTGCAAGATGATCGTAATAGGCACAGAATTCTGTTAAGTTTAAATCCAAGCGATCAGGTATTTTATTCTTAGATGATAGTATCCCAAGTTCATCAGCCAAATTTTTTAAATCATCTCTGTTTAAAACTAACGTAGTTGAAGAAAGAACTTTAGCTCCCTCTTTCAGAGCTGCATAAGAGGCATATTTATCTAAAGAAGTAGCTTTTGAAAAAAAGTCAGCATCAACCTCCAAAATATCATCATCTAACATTTCCTTTGTATCAATCTGGCAAAGAGCCAGAAAAAGCACTCTTTTTGCTGAAAGGGAAAGGGATGCAAGAGTTACCCCAACTTCATTTCTATGTCTAACTTTCGTTAATCCCGTTACTGTCTTCACGATAAGCCTCATATAACCTTTCCTATGTAGGCAAATCATAACCCCACAAAGGTTGTAATTCAAGACAACAATACAACCTTTAATTAAAAAACCTCTCACCTTTAGATATGAAGATCTGAGGATCTTCATATCTAAAGATAGCAACAACCGCATGTTTCACTTGATGTTCAGTCAAACTGTGGAAACCGTTAAAAATCTTCTCACCTTACGTGAAAAATCCTCTCATCTTTAGTGAAAAATCTAACTACCTTAACTTAAAAATCTTCTCACCTTACGTGAAAAATCCTCTCACCTTACGTGAAAAATCCTCTCACCTTTAGCAATTTTTTTCCATAATTTTCAGGTAATTGAAGCGAGCTAAGTTTTTAAGTTTTTAAGATCAAGAAGAAAATATAAGGCTTTTAATGCACAGCGTCTGTGGATAACTCAGCATAAATCCAGAGGATAGATCCGTCTGGCCTCCCTGAGCACTGCACCACCAAAAATTGAGCAAATATTAACCTTAGCGCGTAAGTGCTCTATTGAAACCCCGTGGAAATTCCGCTTCCTCGCTCACTCGCGGGCTTCGCCCTGTCGTTCGGCTGCGGCGAGCGGTGTAATCTCTCTAAAAGATCCAGACGGGATCCTTTTCCGATCCAATTCTTAAATGCTCTCAAAAGCCCTCAGAGGCGTTTTAACCGCTTTAACCCGGTCATGGTTCAACGGAGCGGGTAAAATGCGCTTAGAACGTCATACAGCTCGTTTTTAACCTGATCCCTAATCAGGGGGTATAACAGAGGCGGCCAAAAAATCCGGCCTTGCTCGTCAGAGTATCTACCGCGCATTATCCCCGAACGGAAACCCGACCATCACAACACTTGCACAGCTTGCAGCAGTAGCCGGGTTACAGTTCACTCTCAGTAAGCCCAACCACTAACCTTTCAGACAAGCCCCTCATACCGGGGGGATTATTTCTTATGCCAGCAAAATTTCACGACCGGCGAGGATGGCCAAGTGTTTTTTGCTGGCAATTTTCGTGCAGCAGCTGGCGCCCGGATTCATTTTTTGCTGTCAGGCATCAATCGGTTTCAGCAACCCGCCCCGTAATTCGCTGCTAACGCATCTCATAACGCGCAGATACAGCGCCCCGCGCCAGTGTTTCACACTGACCCGGCGTACCGTTCGCAAGCTCACGCGCTAACTGCGACAGGCTAAACATCGTCTGATAGTCAGAAATTGGCCTGGCAGGGGTGAGGGGGGTTATCGCTCTCATTCGGGCTTGTTGGTTCGCCAGTCCTGGCGAACGTCTCCGGCGCGATGTTACGACAGCGCATTATGTAACTACAGTTCGCGCCTCTTTCGGAAATCCCTTCATGCGCGGTAAAGCAATATACATCTTTATGTAATCTTTACAATGTAAAGCATTAAAAATGATTCCATAACCATCATTTGATGGTATAATGAATTTGTTGGTTGGGAATGGTTCCCTGCCAGATTCCAGAAGCCCACACGGGCGGGAGCGAAAAATGAATATTCAGGAAGCATTAAACGTTTTTGGTTTATCCGGTGATCTGACTGAAAAGGACATCAAGGCGGCATACAAAAAAGCGGCTTTAAAATATCATCCAGACCGCAATCCATTGGGTGCCGAGCTGATGAAAGCAGTAAATGCTGCGTTTGATTTTCTCATGGCTAACATTGATAAAATCAATCAGTTTCAAAGCACTGATGAAAACGCACGTTACAACTACGGTGAAGATCTGGAAAAAGTTCTGAATACGCTTTCCGGCCTTACAGGGATTGTCTATGAAGTTATTGGTAATTGGGTCTGGATTAGCGGAGAAACTAAAGAACACAAAGACATTTTAAAGGAAATGGGCTGTAAGTGGGCATCTAAGAAAAAACAATGGTTTTACCGTCCTGAAGAACACAAAAGCCGCTGGAACCGTAAAGAACACAGCATTGAAGAAATTCGTGAAATGTATGGTACAGCGGGTAAACGTAAGGCGTCAGGCTGGACACGTGTAGAAGCAAGCGCATAACCGGAATGGGGGCGAAAGCCCCCTAGAACATGGCAAAGATTGATTCGGAGACACGTTGATGAAAAACAAGACCATAACGGAAGCGGAGCTGATAAACATTTTTGAAAGTTACGGAGCCTACATTTGCCCGGATGAGATCGAAGTTACAGCCAAAGAATGCAATGAAAATGGTTCAGTCTTGCACCGTGGCTTAAACGCAGAAGGATGGGCGCATCTTTTTGCGAAGGAAGAAGCATATCAGCAGGAATGCGAAGCCCAGGAAGCTGCAAGTGATGATGGACACTTTGATGAATAGTCTTAAAACTGCCGTAATTCGATTTACGGCTTTTTTATTGAGTTCAAAAGGCTGAATCGATGAAAGAACAGAAAAATTTCTTTGAACGGTATAAACCGGTGTTTGAAATCGTTTGTCGAATCCTGGGGAACGGCTGGCGTGTAAATCTGCTCGATGATTGCCAGTACAGGATTAAGCTAACCTCACCTGATTTTAAAAATTACTCTATACATATTCGAATGGAGAAAGGAAGGTTAGTTATCATTGGAAGCGTAGATAGTCGCAGCTGGAGAAGTCCTTACCATACTTGCACAGTATCGCCAGAGCGTAACCCTGTAGAAATCGCCGCCGATATTGAAAAGAAAATCCTGTCGGATGCTTTAGATAATGTAGATATGGCGCGAGAGTATGAACAACAGTTACAGCAAAAACGCGAGAAAAAACTGATCCTGAAAGGAATGCTATCTCGTTTAGTGCATCTTGAAAGCTGGCATGGGACATTGACCGGGTTTAAAGTTGAGAATGGGTTAGATGGTAACGTATCAGAACGGGGCGACGGATATGAAATGGTAATTCGTGGCCTGAGTGTAGATCAGCTCATAAAGGTAGCGGGGTTTATTAAACAGCTATGAGGCAAAAAATGAATGAAGTCCTGAGCGACAGGAAAAACAAAGGTAATGTAACATACAGGATTGTTGTGTCTGAAGATGCAACACGTTTGTTTATTGAACTTGAAAAACTGATGAAGGTACGCTCTAAAGAAGCGGATAAAAAAACAACTAAAAAGATTGTTTTCCAAAAATCATTTTATTACGAAGAATTCTCGAACGTTAAAGATGAAATTGATGATCCAATTTTATTGAAATTCTATACAGATACTATTGTGAAGGTACAAAATCATGAGTTTTAAGCCAACACCTGAAGAGGTGAAACAAGCACGTATTAAAGCTGGCTTTACGCAGCAGGAAGCCGCTGAACGGTTTGGTTTTACGTTATCAGCCTGGCAAGCCAAAGAAACATCCGGTAAAACGTCTCGTGGTTTAGCCGCTGGTACGTATGAATTACTTTTGCTCCTGGCTGATGAACATCCAGATTACCAGCTCGTTAAGAGAGAAAAAAATCAGGATAAAGTGACTAAATAAATTGCATTACCATCATATGATGGTATAATTTATTTGTAGGTCGGGAATAGTTCCTTACCATGATCCAGTAGCCCAAACGGGCGGGAGACTAAAATGAACACGTATGTTATCACTTTCCAGGCTTTAAACACTAAGAAAGAAAAAATCACCTGCTCTGCTTTTGTCCATTCAGAAACTCTCTTCCTTGCCGTTCATTCTTTCGAAGATAAAAATCGCGGTCGTGGTTATGTTATCACGTCTGTTAGTGAATTGTTGTCCGAGGAACTGACGGCGAAAAATTCCCTCAAGAAAAATATTAACTTTTGGTTTAATGAGTGTGGTTTAAGTAAATCTGAGGTTATAAACGAAGTAATTAACTGGAAGAATTTCGCATATACCCTTAAAGAACTGGAGGAAGCCAAAAATGAAGCGATAAGAGAACTGCGGAGTTAATCAATTAGGGGTGGTATCAGGTTGTGGAGGCAACCTGATACCGTGACACTCAATTCCCTCGCGAGGAATATAAAATGTCGGAACGCATGTTATCAGCAATACAGACTGTTGAAAAGGGTGGGCGTCCGGTTTTTCCCTTGATGCCATTCTCTGCTTTTCCTGAGTACATGGCATTACTCAGAAAAGCCCTGGAAAAGAAAGAAACAAAAGCACTGATAGAAAAACAGGAGGTGCTATGAAAAAACAGGAGTTTTTAGATTTTATCAGTGCAGAACAGAGGCGGGGAGCTGTCCGGTTTTCGCTGGGATTTAACAGCAAAGGGGAAATTGTATTGCACTGGACTAACGAGGCCGGGTTAAGAGTCTGGAGTATACTAAGCGGTAACAGGGGAAAAAGTCCCAGCCGGGCAAACCGGGAAAGAATGAGTAACCTCCGCCGCTGGCTCCATGATGCCCGGCAGGGCATGGAAGGCGACACACCAGAGGCAGAATAAAATTCCCGTTCCTGAATCGCCGAAGCCCTCCCGTTTACGGGAGGTGCTTTTTTTGTATATTCCGTAAAACAGCGCTCGCGCCCCCTGCCAGGCCATTCGCGTAGCGAATTTATTTCCGCCCAAGTTAGCCGCGAATCCGTTGTCTCCGGTCGCAGACGCACCAGATCACAGCCACGATAGCCTTTCATTTTTTGCATTTCGATGGACGCTGAAGCACAATTTATGTGTGGAGGTAGTTCACTGCGATGCAGGATAGGGCAAACGCCGCAAAATGACGTCTCTGACGCCATTCCGCAACGTTTGCCCGGTGACCTACAGTCGGTTCTTGTTGGAGAGTTTTATGAAAAAAGTTCAATTCAGGATTGAAGAAAGCCAACATGATGATCTACTTGATTGTCTTAAAACACTTTATCCAGATGAACCGGGTTTAACCGTGGCAAAAGGAATGAAGCTGCTTGCCAATGCTTTACTGAAAAGCAAGGTTAAAAATGAAGATGTTAATGTGTCAAAAGACAATGATGATTTTATCAAAACCACAATGTATTTGACAGGGAAACAAAGAACTTTAATAGAGAAAGCGGCTCATCGTCATGGCTGGAATTTATCCAGAGAATGTCGTTATCGAATCCAGACGACACTTGAAAATGAACTTGATTTTTTCGATCAGGAACTTCTGGTGATGAATCGTTGCCGTAATGCAATAGATAAAATAGGGCGAAACTTTCATTATATTATCGTTAATGATAATGCCAGAGTACTTGATAAAGATGGGTTCTATCAGGACGCTGAGCGGTTGAGTTCAGAGATAATGAGTCTCAAAAGTGAGTTTGAAAACTACATTATGTTATGCAAAGGGCGAACTGTTTCTAACAAGGTTGAGGTGTAATCATGGGCGTTTATGTTGACAAGGAATTCAGGGTTAAGCGTAAGTCCTCTGAAGCTGGCCGCAAGTCTGCTTTCGCCCATAAAGTTAAAAATGGTGGTAAAAACTATCAACGCAACGTTCAGGAACGTATCAACCGCAAGGGTGCCAGTAAGGAGGTTGTTGTCAAAATCTCAGGAGGTGCGATTACCCGGCAGGGAGTTCGAAACAGTATTGACTATATGAGCCGGGAGTCAGAGCTGCCAGTGATGAGTGAAAGCGGTCAGGTATGGAAAGGTGATGAGATTCAGGAGGCTAAAGAGCACATGATAGATCGTGCTAATGACCCTCAAAATGTTTTCGATGATAAAGGTAAGGAAAATAAAAAAGTAACCCAAAATATTGTGTTTTCACCGCCTGTATCAGCAAAGGTAAAACCTGAAGATCTGCTTGAGTCTGTCAGGAAAACGATGAACAAGAAGTACCCAAATCATCGTTTTGTGCTTGGCTATCATAACGACAAAAAAGAACATCCACACGTGCATGTCGTTTTTCGTATTCGTGATAATGACGGTAAACGAGCTGATATCAGGAAAAAAGATTTACGGGAAATTCGTACAGGTTTTTGTGAAGAGCTGAAGATGAAGGGCTATGACGTTAAAGCCACTCATAAGCAGCAGCATGGACTTAACCAGTCTATTAAAGATGCGCACAAAACAGCGCCAAAACGACAGAAGGGCGTTTATGAGGTTGTTGATGTTGGCTACGACCATTATCAGAACGATAAAACCAAACCAAAGCAGCATTTCATAAAGCTTAAGACACTGAACAAGGGCGTGGAGAAAACATATTGGGGGGCTGATTTTGGTGAGTTAACCACTCGCGAGAACGTTAAGAAAGGTGATCTTGTTAAGCTGAAGAAGTTAGGACAAAAGGAGGTGAAAATCCCTGCACTTGATAAGAACGGTGTACAGCATGGCTGGAAGACTGCACACAGGAATGAGTGGCAGCTAGAGAACCTGGGGGTTAAGGGCATAGACAGAATCTCTTCATCCAGTAAAGAGCTGGTGCTGAACAGCGCGGAGATGATTAAGAAACAGCAACTCCAGATGAGAAATTTCTCGCAAATAAAACAGTCGATGATTCAAAGCGAACAGAAAGTGAAAATCGGAATTCGTTTAGGATAATTCATACTCTCCGGTAACTTATTGATTAAGATCGATTTATTTATCTTGTTAGCAGAGTTTTTGTAAAAAGTAACTAGCGGTAAAAAATTTAGTTAACTTGACTATAAAATAAGCGCATGGTGATCAATCGATCTGCTTTTTTGTTATCAAATAGCATATGTATCTAGATATAAATAAAATACAAGCACAAACAAAATGAAATGTGTCGTAAATGCGATCTAAAGATCTGCTTGTGTGGTTGAACGCAGCACATGTAGCTGATAAAGTTTTTATGAGATGTAAATTTGTCCTTTTGTTTTTTTTCTCTGATTCGGGGTCATCCGAGTCGAGAGAGCGCCTGAAAGGAAAAACTATGGAATGGTATGTTTTGCAATTCACCACTACGAGATTTGCAGCAGTTTTTGCTCATCTCGAACGCCTGAACTTCTCTTACTTCTGTCCTATGGAGACTGAAAGGTATCGTCGCCCGGATAAGATAATTTCATATCGAGAAAGACGTTTGCCGCTTTTTCCCGGTTATCTTTTTATCCAGGCAGATTTTGAAGAGGTTCATTCCACTACAATAACTGCTATCCCTTACGTACAACGCTTTATCTCATTTGGCGGTGAGCCTTTACCTGTACCAGAAGATGTGATGGCGGAGCTTTTGTACAGACAATCACATACAACAGCTCAGGCAAATCTTTTAAGGAAATCAATTCCACACGATTTTGCTGAAATTCTACTCATGGATAATCCGCAGCAAAGAAGTATGGCTTTCATCCACTACATCACAGAGAGAAGCTTAACCCACAAAATGAAACGGAAGAAAAATGACTGCTACCCGAAAAAAAACCGCAACGAGACGCAAGCCCCAACGTAATACACTCTACCTGCCCTCAGCTTCTCGTGAGGAACTGGATAAAATTGCTCTGGAGATTGGCTATCGCAGGGGGCGACGTATTTCAAGCTCTGGTGTTGTCCAGTACCTCATAAAAAAATATTCCAGCCAGGCTATTGAGGAGCTGATAAACGAAGACGATGAAGACGATGACGACTTCGATGACTAACCATTCAGTCTAAACTTTCCGCGCTGTTCTGGCCGGGAGAAAATCATGTTATCTACTACTGCTTTTGCGGCGCTTGCTTTGCAATGCGCGGCCAGCGTTCATCCCGATACTGCGCATGAAGTTGCAAGGGTTGAATCTGGTTTTAACCCATATGCTATTGCCGAGATAATACCGAAGGTTGAACGTAAGCCCGGTGACAAAGGCGTAGTGTCCTACTTTCCCAAAACTAAGGAGGCTGCACTCCAGATCGTAAATCAAATTGAATCACGAAATCATCGTTACTCAGTCGGTCTTATGCAAATAACGAGTACGAATTTTGCAAACTTCAATACAACCGCTGAGAAAATGTTTGACCCCTGCGAAAATCTCAAGGTTTCAGAGCAAATTTTGGTGGATTGTTATAAACGTGGTGGCGATATTTTACGTGGCCTGAGTTGCTATTATTCCGGCAATCCAGAAACAGGAACTAAACCTGAATCAGATTTTAATAACACCAGTTATATACAGCGCATAGGGTTTAATCCGCCTGATAACAAAAAAAACTGGGTGGTTCCTTCAGTTAAAGATGCAATCAGAAAGGAGAATGTAACACAGAGTATCAAACCTAAAGAAGTTACCGTATATCCCCAATATGCCATGCGTGGCACTGTTTTAGATGAAAAGGAAACAAACGATGTTAAAACTCAATAAACGTTATTTAACTCTTTCTGTATTTATGGCTGCATTGATGCTTTGTGTAGCAGAACCCGCCTTTGCTGATGATGTATCCACTAAAACAACTGGCTTCTTGCAGAAGATTATCGATTTTCTGACGGATATCCGTAAGCCAGCAATCACCATCATTGCGCTGGTAATTGGTTATATCGCTATCTTCTCACGCCAGCATGCAGCGTGGATTACGCCTTTAATTATCGGGATTATCATCTTTATTGTTGCGCCATATCTGCCTGACTGGTTAGCGTAATATGTAATAAAAGGGGGCGTAAAAATGAGTACCGTTTTTAAAGGGCTGACACGCCCCGCTTTGATTAGGGGGCTGGGCGTTCCGCTCTACCCCTTTCTTGGAATGTGCGTTATCTGCGTTTTGCTTGGTGTCTGGATTCATGAGGCTATGTATGCCCTCATCCTCCCTGGCTGGTATGCCATCAAGCGAGTTACGAAGATAGATGAACGCTTTTTTGACCTGCTTTATCTGCGAATGCAAATCAAAGGTAATCCTCTGGCAAACAAGCGCTTCAATGCCGTCCATTATGCGGGGAGTTCGTACGACGCAGTCGATATATCGAAAGTGGACAATTTTATGAAGCTTAAAGACCAGTCTTCTCTTGAAGAGTTAATCCCGTATTCATCACACATCACTGATAACCTCATTGTTACCAGAAACCATGATCTACTGGCGACCTGGCAGATTGACGGAGCTTATTTTGAATGTGTAGATGAAGCGGATCTAGCCTTGCTTACTGACCAGCTCAATACGCTGATACGTAGTTTTGATGGGAAACCCGTTACCTTTTATACGCATCGTATTCGGGTTAGAAAAGAAGTGCGACCTGTATTTGACAGCAAGATCCCATTCGTCAACAGAGTGATGAACGATTATTACGAATCGCTTTCGGCGGCTGAGTATTTTGAAAACAAATTATACTTAACCGTATGCTATAAACCGTTCAGCGCTGAAGATAAAGTGACGCATTTTCTTTCAAGGAAAAAGGGTAATAAAAATATCTTCGAAGAACCCATTAATGATATGAATGAAATATGTGGCAGATTGAGCACCTATCTCTCCCGGTTTCATTCCCGTCGTCTTGGGTTATATGAAGAAAATAATATAGTTTATTCAGAACAGCTTACGCTGTTCCAGAAACTGCTATCCGGGCGCTGGCAGAAAGTCAGAGTCACCAATAGTCCGTTTTATACATACCTGGGTGGTAAAGACCTGTTCTTTGGTAACGATGCTGGACAAATCACTGCCTCTGACCATGCCCGGTACTTTCGTTGCATCGAGATCAAGGACTACTTTCAGGAAACGGATGCCGGAATTTTTGATGCACTGATGTATCTCCCGGTTGAGTATGTACAGACTTCCTCTTTAACTCCGATAGACAAGCAGTCTGCAATCAAGGCGCTGGATGATCAGATCGACAAACTCGAAATGACCGATGATGCCGCTAAATCCTTGCTCGCTGATTTGAAAGTTGGTCTCGATATGGTCTCCAGCGGCTATATTTCTTTCGGGAAAAGTCACCAGACACTGATTGTTTACGCAGATTCGCCGGAGCGTCTGGTGAAGGACACCAATATTGTAACGACGACCCTGGAGGATTTAGGGCTGATCGTAACCTATTCAACCTTGAGTCTTGGCGCAGCGTATTTTGCTCAGTTACCTGGTAACTACACGTTACGGCCACGCCTGAGTTCTATCAGCAGTCTGAACTTTGCCGAAATGGAAAGCTTCCATAATTTCTTTACGGGCAAGGAGAAAGGAAATACCTGGGGTAACAACCTTATCACCCTGGGCGGCTCAGGAAATGATATTTATAACCTGAACTATCACATGACTACCGAGCATCAAAATTACTTCGGTAAAAACCCCACGCTGGGGCATACCGAAATTCTTGGTACGTCAAACGTGGGTAAAACGGTAGTGATGATGACTAAGGCTTTCGCCGCCCAGCAGTTCGGAACGCCGGAGTCTTTTCCACCTGAGAGGAAATTAAAGAAGTTAACTACAGTATTTTTCGACAAAGATCGGGCAGCGGAACCCGGTATACGTTCAATGGGAGGTGCTTACTTTCGGGTGAAAGAAGGAGAGCCGACTGGCTGGAACCCTGCGGCTTTGCCACCAACCAAACGAAATATTTCCTTTATGAAAGACCTGGTGAGGCTACTTTGTACGCTTAACAGTGAGCCGCTTGATGATTACCAGAACCGCCTGATTTCTGATGCCGTTGAGCGCCTGATGCAGAGGTCAAACCGCTCTTATCCGATCAGTAAGTTGCGACCACTCATTCTGGAGCCTGATGATACTGAAACCCGGCGGCATGGGCTTAAAGCACGCCTGAATGCCTGGGTGCAGGGAGGGGAATTTGGCTGGGTGTTTGATAACCCGGACGATACGTTTGATGTGGACAACCTGGACGTTTTCGGTATAGACGGAACGGAGTTTCTGGATAACAAAGTACTTTCCAGCGCCGCTTCATTCTATCTCATCTACCGTGTCACCATGCTGGCTGATGGCCGCCGACTCCTTATCTACATGGATGAGTTCTGGCAATGGATTAACAACGAAGCGTTCAGAGATTTTGTTTATAACAAACTCAAAACCGCGCGTAAGCTGGATATGGTGCTTGTCGTAGCGACACAATCGCCGGATGAACTAATTAAATCACCTATCGCGGCTGCCGTTCGTGAGCAGTGCGCAACACATATTTATCTGGCGAACCCCAAAGCGAAACGTAGTGAGTACGTAGACGAGTTGGAAGTGAGAGAACTTTATTTTGACAAAATTAAAGCCATTGACCCGTTATCTCGTCAGTTCCTGGTCGTCAAAAACCCACAGAGGAAGGGGGAAAGTGATGATTTTGCGGCTTTCGCAAGACTGGATTTGGGAAAAGCGGCGTATTACCTACCGGTTCTCAGCGCATCGAAACCCCAGCTTGAACTGTTCGATGAAATCTGGAAAGAGGGTATGAAGCCGGAAGAGTGGCTTGATACCTATCTGGAACGTGCAAACCTGATTTAAGGAATCCCTATGAAAAAGCATATCGTTGCGGCACTTATCGCCTCTGTTACGGTTATTTCTGGTGCTCAGGCTGGTGTTCCCGTTGCCATTGATGCAAACCCTGAATGGGCTGTCGAAGCGCAGCGCTGGACAGAACGCCTCAAACAGTGGCAGGACACCGTGAACCACTACCAGAAACAGATTAATGCCTATAAGCAGGAGCTGCTGACCAAAACGGGCATTCGTGATGTTCAGGGACTGGTGCAGTCTGCGCAATCTGTCAGTAAGGAGCTGGAGAATATTTACGACCAGGGGAACTCCTTCATTGATGATTACATTAAGAACCCGGAAGCCACCCTGTCTGAGCAAGCCAGATCACTACTGGCCGATTATAAGGTGACAAACACCTGTAAGGGGCTGGGATATACGGGCGACCTGGTGCGGGGCTGTGAAGCCTCGTTCCTGTCCCAACTGGCGGGGATCGAGTACGGCAATAAGCTGGAAAGTAAACTGCGTGAAGATAATCAGGAAATGGCCGACCTTATCGACCAGGTGAAGAACGCCCAGGACACGAAAGCCACGCAGGACGCGACAAACGCTGTATCTCTGGCAAGCCTGAAATTTAACAAGCTCAAATTTCAGTATGAAATGTATCGCGATAAGCAGCGCGATCTTGCAGAATACAAGGAGAAAATGTTACAGGCTGCTTTCCAGGAGAAACAATTAGGGGCTGTTAATAAAGAAACTCCAGTTGTTGATTATAAGGCAGCATTTGAGCAGCAGAGTTATGAAATGAACTGAGGGGGCATTTTGAAAAAATATGGATTAGTTGCGGCGTTGGGGCTTACATTCTTTCTTACCGGGTGTGAAGAGGTTAAATCTGTAGACTGGTGGCAGTCTCACGTAGACGATGCAACGAAAAAAGTAGCTGAATGCAAAAAGTCTGGGAGTGATAGCGAAAATTGTAAAAACGCTAAGGAAGGTTTGTTTAGGTATAAGCAATTACATCCTAAGCATGTTGACTATAAAGATGCATTCAAAAATGTATTGGGTAAAGATGGAAGTTAAAAGGAGCCACTATGGCAACTTCTAGGTATTTCCAGGCCGCTCATGACGTTATTGTTAAAACTCTTGACCAGTCTTTGACTGGTCAGTTAGATAACTTTTCTTCAATAGCGTCTCAGTTGGGTAAGTATGGTATTTCCATTTATATATTGTGGTATGCTTATACCACAATAGTTGGGAAGCAAAAAACCGCAGTGCAGGATTTTTTATGGAATCTATGTCGATTCTGGTTAATTCTTGTTTTTGTCAAAAATATGGGGGGGTGGTTAGATAGTGCAACTCAGGCCATTGATGGGCTGAAGGAAACATTTGCAGGAGGTGATCCTTGGAAATGGGTTGACGAGCTTTGGGAGAAAGTTCAGCAGGTAGCTGCATATCTTATGTCCAAAGATACTTCGAAGTATGTGAAAACAGATGGGGCAATCGCATCTTTATTAACATATGCTGGAGGGATAATTGCATTATTGCTAACTTCAATAGTTTATCTCGCCGCCGAAGTTACTATTAAGATACTTACTATTACCGCGCCGTTGTTTATTATTTGTCTTTCATTTGGTTTTTTAAGGCAGATGTTTAATAGCTGGCTTCAGTTAATATTTAGCTCATGCTTCATATTCTTGTTTTGTGGACTGGCAATTAAAGCGGGAATGACGTTCCTTAATGGCATTCTGACAATCTCGATAGCTAACGCAGATGAATTAAATCTGATATCAACAGGTGCTCAGGCCGGGGTTGCAGGTGCATTTATGGCCTGGATTATCTGGCAAGCCAAAACCTATGCTTCCCAGCTCGCAGGGGTAGGTGTTGAAGGCGCGATGCAAGGGGCAGCCGCAATGGGGATTGGTGCTGGCGTGTTCGGCGCTTCCCGTATGGGGCGTAATCTGCTTGGTATGGGTAAAAATGCAGGGATTGGCGCATGGAAAGGCGTTCGCCGTCAGGATGGAGGGTTCAACCAGTCTCCTGGTGTATCCGGTAAGTTGGGGAATCTGACCGGGCAGGGCGTTAATATTGGCGCTAAGAGGCTTCGCCAGGCTGCGATAGATGCGGCGAAAAAGAAATATGGAGGTTAACCGATTTATTATTTAAATCTGTCAACTCTGAGTATTCCGCAGTAAATATTCACTCCTCTATTTAGGTTCTCACATTATGAAACTACTTATCACGGCTATCGTGACGCTTTGCCTTGTCGGATGCCAGGCGTCACATAAACAACCTCCGGTATCCGGAAAAAGCGAACCTGTTAATTCAGCAGAGGTAATGCGCAATGGGGTTTAAACTCTCAGGATTAAAACTTCCCGGTTTTAACAAGAAAAAAGAAGTAACAGACTCTTCAACTACTTTTGAAGAGAAAAATGTATTGATGCAGGAGAAAATGAACCGCATTTATAAATTCGGTGGTATTGCAGGAATTGCCGTAGGTGTGTTGTCTCTGCTGGCACTGAATGGAGCGCTACCGTTAAAGAGTACGGTTGTCGAAGCTTATCTTATTAATGGTGTCACTGGCGTTGCTGAAAGACTGACTTCTGTTAAAAAAGAAAACCTCTCTGAAAATGAAGCGCTGGCGAAATACTTCATTACTCAGTATGTGAAGCGTCGTGAAGGGTATAACTATTTCAGTCTCCAGCATGATTATGATTATGTTCTGTTATACAGCGCTGAGAATGTGGCGACGGATTACAACGCTTTAATCAACGGCAACCAGTCACCAAAGGTTATTTATAATAAAGCGGAAAAAACCGCATCTGTTCAGGATAATCCGTCCGTGATTATCAGTCCGTCATCCCGGCGCGATGATAAGGATATGGGAGCATATATCCGGTTTAAATTAACCATTCGAAATGTCGCGACAGGCCAGGATGATTATGAATACTGGAACGTCCGGTTGACCTACCGTATTGAACCACAGGTCGAAATGGCATCGGGTGACCGAAACAATAACCCGCTTAAATTCGTTGTAACGAGCTATGTACGCGATAAAGAAGTGAAAGGGTGAAAACTATGAAAATGAATAAAGGAGCGCTAATTGTGGCGCTTCTGTTGGTGTCGCACGTCTGCCATGCAGCCGTTACGCCAGCAGCCAGCCGTTTTGATCCCCGTAATCAGATTGTCAGTTATAACCCGCAAAACACGACAGTCATAAACAGTGCGGTTGGCTATACAACCACACTGGTATTTGACGAGGATGAAACGGTCATCAGTGCCAGAACCGGCTTTCCCCAGGGCTGGGAAGTGAACAAAGAAGATAACCTGGTGTATCTCGAAGTGAAGCCCGTCAAACAGACCGTACAGAAGAACAGTACCGATGACAATGGCAACCAGTCTTCAGAGGTGGTCAGTGTAGCCCTTGATCCTGAAAACGACCTGGAACGCTGGCGAACAAACCTGTTTGTTCGCACAACAAAACGTAATTACAGCATGGAGCTGAACGCCCGAACGTTCCGGCAGCCGGATAAGATCGCGTTTGTTGTTAATTACCAGTACCCGCAGGAACGCCGGAAGGAGCAAGCCGAAATCGAGAAGAAACGGATTGAGGCTCTTAACAAGCGGCAGGAGGAGCAGGCAATCAACCGTTCTCTTGAAAATGCGAAGTCGCCCAAGAACTGGGATTACTGGAAGCGGGTAGCTGACGGCAGCCAGTCAATCAGCCCGGATTATGCGTATGACGATGGCCGCTATACCTGGTTTGGCTTCAGCCCCCTGAAGAAAATCCCCAGCGTCTTTGTTATGAGCGGCGAACAGGAAACGCTGACTAACCCGGTAGTCAAAAACAGCGGTAGTTTCACCGTTGTTGGTGTTCCTGTAGACCAGCGCTTTGTTTTGCGTATGGGAAATCAGGTTGTTGGGGTTGAAAACCGGGGCTTTGGCAAAGTCCGTCTTCCGGCAGGAGATACCGTTTCCCCGAACGTTGAGAAAGAGGTGATCCAGTGAGCGAACAGGAAAATAAAATCCCGACCGCTGTAGAAATTGAACAGGCACTACGGGAACGGCATCAGAAAGAAATTGAGCAAAACGATAAAACGGATAAGGGAGATGAAGATGACGGTAAATCAGTAAAACGCCTGGGTATCGAGAAGCTTAAAAAATCGCGTAAGGGGCTGGTGATTATTGTGGCCGCTTTCCTTCTGCTGGCCGCCGGGGTGTCTGTCTACTATATCCCGTCGATTATTCGTGCAATGTCCAGCGGTGATGATAAGCCTGCCAGTAATGCGGTATCTACTGGTTCAGTAAAACGCGCGACAGGACTCAGCGATGATGTTGATCCATTCAACACCAGGGAAGAACCGGCTAAGACGGAAGAACGGAAG
This sequence comes from Enterobacter cloacae complex sp. SYL003, assembly GCF_049236925.1. Classification (NCBI taxonomy): domain Bacteria; kingdom Pseudomonadati; phylum Pseudomonadota; class Gammaproteobacteria; order Enterobacterales; family Enterobacteriaceae; genus Enterobacter; species Enterobacter cloacae complex sp. SYL003. The sequence continues at coordinate 20,496 of NZ_JBMKJK010000028.1, forward strand.
GAAAGCAGCGGCAAAGCGGAAACGCCACCGGAAAAAGTACAACAAAACTTCAGTCGTGCGCTGGATGTGGCCTATGGGGGGAGCAGCTCTGCTTCCTCAAATTCCGGTGGTAGCTCATCAACGGCCAGCAATACCAGGAACGAGGGGGACGGCAGTGACAAACAGGCAGAGGTTCAGCCTGTTAATGCAGGGCAACCCGCGCAGCTTTCTAAAATTACGCGCGTTCCTTATGACCCTAACCTTTTCATTCCTGAAAATACCGCGATTAAGTGCTCGCTGGACAGACGATTTATTTCTGATCTGGCTGGCAAGCTGGTCTGTACGATTAATGAGGACGTATACAGTGCAAACAGGAATGTAAAGCTAATTGAAAAGGGAACAGCCGCATATCTGATGTATAAAACGGGCACGTTCAATCATGGTCAGGGAGCCGTGTTTATCGCTGCTACGAAGCTTAGAACACGTAAGGAACCTTTCATTGATATTCCGCTGATTGATACACAGGCGGCGGGAGCGCTGGGTGAGGCCGGGGCTTCAGGCTGGATTGACACACATTTTGCAGATCGCTTTATGGGCGCGATGATGGTTGGCATGATCCCCGATGTGGCACAGGCCGCAAGTGGAGCGGCTAAAAGTAATAAAGACAATCAGACCGACTATACAGCTAACAGTCGCCAGGCTTTTGCTGATATAGCACGCGAAGCGTTTGCAAACAGCGTAAATATCCCTCCAACGCTTTATAAAAACCAGGGGGAAATCATTACTCTGATCGTTGGTCAGGATTTGGATTTCTCCAGCATCTACAAATTAAAAATGGTGGGTACCCGGAGGTAATTTGATAACGCTGGATATCAAAGAGTTTTCAATGCTGTTAGGAATAAGGGAAAGCGAAATATACCATCATATTCGTAAGGGCATACCAATAAATGGCGTTCCTTTCCCCAAACCACTGAAACAAATCAAAACGCATCGATTTAATTACGAAGAAGTCATGCGTTTTATTGAAGATCTTAAAGGAAAAGGTGAATTATGAAGGATGCAGAGAACAGACATATTGTTTATGAAATAATAGATGAATACTTCCACCACTGGCTTAATGAAGTCGATGGTTTAACTGAAATCGCGGTAAATCGGCCTGATGAACTGTTTGTTAAAGTGAGTGGGAAATGGCAGCAGCATGAATTAAAAATGGATTTTAAAGATTGTATGTCATTTGCAGGGGCAATTTCTGATTATCATGATGGTGGGTCGGTTACGCCAGAATATCCCTTACGTTCTGTTACGCTCCCCGGAGGGGAGCGTGTACAAATAGTTATTCCCCCGGCAACGGAACGGGAAACGGTGTCTATTACAATCCGTAAGCCGTCCAGTGTGTTTATCGACCATGATACCTTTGTTAAACAAGGGTTTTACTCAAGGCTAAATCAAGGGGGGAAATTCAGGGATAAAGAAGATGAATTATCTTCAATGTTTAAAGATAATTGTTTTGAACAATTTGTCCCTGAATGCCTGGTTAAGGGTAAAACGATGGTATTTTGTGCCGGAACGGGGGCGGGTAAAACCACCTTTGCAAATGCCTGTCTTCAGTACATACCCCATCATTTACGATGTATTTCAATTGAAGATACAGATGAAGCAAAGTTCAGGTTCCACAAAAATCATGTGAAATTGTATTACCCGTCAGAAGGGGAAAGTAGCACTGTCAGTTCCGCTTCTCTTTTACGTTCTGGTTTTCGTATGAACCCGGACAGAATCCTCATGACTGAGGTTCGCGGCGCGGAAGCCTGGGATTTTCTCAAAGGCTCAAGTTCCGGCCATGCAGGGAACCTTACAACCGTCCATGAGAGCACCCCTGAAGATGCTGTGCTTGGACTGGTTCAACGGTGCTATATGAACCCTGAATGTCAGAATTTGCCTTATAACATTATATTGCGGAGGGTGTTAAGCAACGTCGATGTGATTATGAGTATTAAGTACATCGATGAGGAAGATAACCGATTTGCATCGGGTATTTACTATCGTGATATTCATTTTCAGGAATACTTTGAAAAGCTGAAGGAGTGATTATGTCTCTGAAACTACCCGATAAAGGCCAGTGGGCTTTTATCGGTCTGGTTATGTGTCTTGTGACGTATTATACTGGCTCAGTTGCTGTTTACTTCCTGAACGGAAAAACGCCGCTTTATATATGGAAGAATTTTGATTCCATGCTGCTGTGGCGGATAATAACAGAGAGTAATATACGGACAGATATCAGGTTAACCGCAATCCCCTCTCTTTTATCAGGTATGGTTTCGTCTCTCATTGTGCCTGTTTTTATTATCTGGCAACTGAATAAAACGGATGTTGCTCTTTATGGTGACGCGAAGTTTGCCAGTGATAATGATTTAAGAAAATCGAAACTTCTGAAATGGGAGAAAGAAAACGATACTGATATTCTTGTAGGTGCATATAAAGGTAAATACCTGTGGTATACCGCACCAGATTTTGTATCACTTGGCGCAGGAACCCGCGCAGGTAAAGGGGCTGCAATAGGTATTCCAAACCTGCTGGTCAGGAAACATTCCCTGATTGCATTAGATCCAAAACAGGAACTGTGGAAAATCACCAGTAAGGTACGTGAAAAACTGCTGGGTAATAAGGTCTATCTTCTTGACCCTTTCAACAGTAAAACGCATCAGTTTAACCCGCTTTTCTATATTGATTTAAAAGAAGAGAGCGGGGCTAAAGACCTGCTGAAGCTGATTGAGATCCTGTTCCCGTCTTACGGTCTGACCGGAGCGGAAGCACACTTTAATAACCTCGCGGGGCAGTACTGGACGGGGCTGGCAAAATTGCTTCATTTCTTTATTAACTACGACCCCTCCTGGCTTGGTGAGTTCGGGCTTAAACCTGTTTTCTCAATTGGTTCTGTAGTCGATTTGTACAGCAACATCGACCGGGAGCTGATACTCAGTAAGCGAGAAGACCTGGAGGGAACAAAAGGACTTGATGAAAACGCGCTGTATCATCTGCGCGATGCCCTGACCAAAATCAGGGAGTATCACGAAACCGAAGACGAACAACGTTCGAGTATTGATGGTTCGTTTCGTAAGAAAATGAGTCTGTTTTATCTTCCGACTGTTCGCAAATGTACAGACGGCAATGATTTCGACCTTCGCCAGTTGCGCCGGGAAGATATCACTGTTTATGTTGGCGTTAATGCTGAAGATATGTCCCTGGCCTATGACTTCCTCAACCTGTTCTTTAACTTCGTTGTGGAAGTCACGTTACGAGAAAACCCTGACTTTGACCCGACACTGAAACATGACTGTCTGATGTTCCTGGATGAGTTTCCGTCTATTGGTTACATGCCAATCATTAAAAAAGGTTCGGGTTATATTGCCGGGTTTAAACTCAAACTTCTGACGATTTACCAGAATATCAGTCAGCTTAATGAAATCTATGGTGTTGAAGGTGCCAAAACGCTGATGAGTGCGCATCCCTGCCGGATTATCTACGCTGTCAGTGAAGAAGATGACGCTAAAAAGATTTCGGAAAAGCTGGGCTATATCACCACCAAATCGACAGGTTCAAGCAAGACAAGCGGACGCTCAACGTCGAAAAGCAGTTCAGAAAGTGAGGCGCAGCGCGCCCTTGTGCTCCCGCAGGAGCTGGGAACGCTGGATTTTAAAGAAGAATTTATCATTCTTAAAGGTGAAAACCCGGTTAAAGCTGAGAAAGCCCTCTACTTCCTCGACCCGTATTTTATGGACAGGCTGATGATGGTAAGCCCCAAACTTACCGAGTTAACCGCCTCTCTGAATAAGACTAAAAAAGTATTGGGTGTTAAAGGGCTTAAATATCCTTCTAAAGAAAAAATGCTCTCCGTCGGTGAGCTGGAGTCAGAGGTTTTACTATGAAAAAAATGTTAATGGTCAGTGTCCTTTTTCTCTCTGCCTGTTCCTCTCCGCCTGAACCACCACAGGTTGACTGGGAACAGAATCCTGAAACGGTGAATACACAATTAATGGACTGGCAACCGACATACTCAGTTATTAAATCAGACAAGGTTAATTCATCGTGGGTTAAGGTTATCCATAATTTCAGGCCTGAAAACCGCCTTTACGATGATGCTGTTTTTTATTCTGTTGCACATTCTGATTCAGTGATTGTTGAAACCAGTAACGGAACAGACTTTTTCACAGCTAAAAACTGGTTGAGGGCGAACGGTGCAAACGGTGTCATACAGTATCGTTATAAAATGAACTGTTTTTCTTGCCGGACTACCAGTGTTTATTTATCACGATAACGCCGGATTAATAAAATTCTTGTAATTTTATTGAGCCGGGGTTGAACAACCGCAGGGCGTTAGTTGCCCGTTATCCATGAGGTGTATATGAAAAAGACCGTAACCACGGCAGTGCTGCTTTGTGCGTTCGCTGCCGGAACTGCTCATGCTGAGGAAAAGGCCGACCCGAACGATCCATGTGCAATGGTGTTATGCCTTGCCGGAAAACTTGACGGAAGTAGTCCGGCAGAATGTGACCCGATGTATAAAAGTTTTATGTCAATCAGGAAAAAGAATAAACATGGTTTTTTACCCGATCACACGGCAGATGCCAGAAAGAAAAAACTAAATGAATGTCCTGCGGCTGATGCAGGTACAGTAAGTAAAATTATTTCAAGCTTTGGCCGATTGAAAAACTTTTAATTCTGTTTGATTTAATTCTGATGTGAATACGCAAGTTTCAGGTTTGAGACTGGAACTTGCGAACATTTTTTACAGGGGTGGGAGGATGAAAATTATTAACGTACCTGATGCAAGAAGTGTGAGAATTGCCGGAATTGAAATTATCGATAGTGTCAAATCGGTCGCTTCTGTTTTTACTGAAATTTTGTTGTTTATGGTCTGGTTTCCGGCAATTGTCTATGGGCTTTATCGTTTTGTTATCGTTTTGTGGGATGCTTCCTTAAAGCCGCAATCGCTCATTGAGTTTATTAATTTCATGGTTGAGTTATACAGCTATGTACTTCCTTCGTTGGCTGTTATCGCAGTGGCTTTAGTCGTCGTTTTATCCATTTTTAAAAGACTCTCAGCAATATGGGAGGGAAGAAAGCAATGAGACATTTTTTTAATGTTCTTTCCTTTGCTGTTGCCCTGTTGCCAGCTACATTGTGTGCTGCTCAGATTCAGGGGAAAGTTATTCGCGTTCTCGATGGAGATACCATCGAAGTTAAAACACTACCCGCGAAAATTGTTGTGTATGAAGTTCCGATTCGAGTCCGATTGATAAATATCGATGCACCGGAAAAAAAACAACCCTTTGGTCGCTGGTCAACCAATCAACTTAAAGCCCTGCTGGCAGGGCAATCAGTTACCGTCTCTTATACGCAAACAGATCGCTACGGGCGAGTCCTGGGACGAGTGGTGACAGCGAACGGCACTGAGGCTAACCGCCAGCAAGTGCTAAAAGGGGCTGCATGGGTTTATGACAGGTACAACACCGATAACTCATTACCGGCTCTGCAACGGGAAGCTCAGACACAGAAGCGCGGCCTGTGGGCTGACAGTAATCCCGTTCCTCCGTGGGAGTGGCGTCATAAACAAAACTGACGCGCTTCGCTTGTCCAACCCCTCCTCTGCCTGAAGAAAATCTTCAGGCAACGTCACGGTTTTTAATATACATGGTGCGCATATGGGTAAATTAACTCTGGTAGAGCAGGCTTTACGGCTCCATAAAGAATATTACGGTGAAGATAATTTTGGTACTGTCGTAAAGGATTGTGATTACTATCCTAAAGTGGCAGAGATTTTTATAAACAGAAAGAATCGTAAAATTTATTCGAATCTTGATATCGAACCCGTTGCTTCAACCGTCGTTCATACGGGAAGTAGCCCTGTTATGGCTAAAGCCGGGAGGATTAAAAAGCTTATGTTTAAAGATGGTTCGGGAGCATACCGGATTCATCTTGGTCAAAATGAAGTGGTTCATATTATTCGCTTCATTCTTAACTCTAAAGTCAGAATGGAGTACGCAGTTGGCACAACCAAAAGTATGTCGATGCTTCATAATCTTTGCGAAGCTGGACGCGCTAAATTAAACCGCTCTTTACCCCGTAAAGGTATCTGGAAAATCGGGTGTTACGACGGCGTTTATTATCACGGTAAGGCAAGGAAGGAAGAAATAGAAAACGCTTTACGTTTTTCTGTTCATCCAAAGTTTAATGAGCTGGAGAATGACTTTAATCAGTTCTTTTCGGATATTGATTTCTACACCCGTTATGGTCAGTCAGGAATGCGAAAAGTGCTTTTTACTGGTCCTCCGGGCACAGGGAAAACGACTATCGCAAAAGCTTTGGGGGCAAAATATCAGGATAAATATGTATTTGTTTATGCTGATGATTACTTTAAAGATGTTTGCTATGCCGCAGCTCAAAAGAAAATACCCGTTATCATAATAGCTGAAGAGGTTGATGAACTTTATCGGGCTGATGCCGGAACGTTAAGTTTTCTTGATGGGGCTGATACACCGCGAAATCTTGCCGGGACATATGTTATTTTTTCAACGAACTATCCTAACCGGATTGATCCGCGCATCAGAAAACGCCCTGGCAGAATTGACAGAATCATATCTGTAGGTGCTTTTCGGACTAAAGCCGCTGCCGCTTGTGCCAAAATGTACTTACCAGACGATATAAATATTGACCTTAAAGAACTTGGCGCGGTGCTGGACAGAACGACTCCTGCTGAAATAAAGGAGATAATAAATATTGCTATTGGCATGATTCGCGGAACAAAAAACGAATTAACAGTAGATGTAATCAAGAATGCGCGTGCCTTTTTGAAAGGAACCCTTGACCTTAGTGTGCAGGAGGCAGAAGAAGACATAGAGGAAAGGGAAGAAATCTTTAAAAAGAATGGTGCGCAGCCTGACTATTCAAGTTACCTTGAGGATTGATTAATGAGACTTTTTATTGCAGAAAAACCGTCTTTAGCAAAGGCTATTTTTGAAGGACTGGGCGGAAATCCCAATACAGAAAAGAAAAACGGCTATTTTGAACACGGTTCTGATGTCGTTACCTGGTGTTATGGTCATATGCTGGAGCTTTACGACCCACAGGATTATGACGACAAATATTCCAACTGGCGTTATAGTGATTTACCCATTAAAGCGGTTTATCCGCCAAAATATAAAATCAAGCCTGAATCAGAAGCACAGACCCGCATTATTTTGTCTCTTATCGATAAAGCCGACAGCATCGTTCATTCAGGCGACCCCGATGATGAAGGATGTTTGCTGGTTGATGAGATTCTGGGTTATGCCGGAAACAAGAAACCCGTCCAGCGACTGCTTGTTGCCGACCTCAACCTTGCGCCAGTGCAAAAATCACTGTCGAATTTACAACCTAACGATAAATTTCGCGGTATGACGTTAAGCGCCCTGGCGCGTTCCCTGTGCGATCAGGGTTTTGGCTATAACATGACGCGGGGATGTACATTAAAAGGCCGTGAGAAGGGCTATGACGGCGTTCTGAACGTTGGCCGGGTACAAAGTGCCGTTCTTGGTCTGGTGAACATGCGCACGCTGGCGAACCAGAATCACACAGAAAGCTTTTATTACGATGTATTCGCCAGTCTGTCGATGAACGGGCATCAGATTAAGGCGAAATATCAGACAACAGACGACGATCAGATAGACGAGAAAAAACGCCTGATCTCCGAAGCTCAGGCCGCGCATATTGCCGGACGTGTTACGGGTAAGGATGCTATTGTTACTATCGCGACGACAAAGCCGGAAAATAGCAAGCCTCCGCTTCCGCTTAACCTTTCCACGCTTCAGCAGCTCTGCGCAAAGCGATTTGGTTATTCTGCAAAAGATACGCTCGATGTGATGCAGGGGCTGTATGAAACTCACAAGCTTCTGACCTATCCACGTTCTGACAATCGCTATCTTTCAGATGAGCATTATTACCAGGCCGGAGATATTGCCACTGCTATAGCGGCCACCGTACCCGAACTGGCGTCTGCGATCGTAGATATGGATAAAGGCCAGAAACACAAAGCCTTTAATGCCAGTAAGATTGAGGCGCACCACGCCATCATCCCGACGACAAAAAGCGGAGCCGGTATTCAGCTTAATGAAAAAGAGCGGAACGTTTATAACCTGGTGTCCGTCTACTTTATCGGGCTGTTCTACCCGGATGCGATCCGCAACAAGACGAAAATCCACTTTGATATTAAGGGGGATACCTTTACGGCCACACAGAGCGTTCTGGTACAAAAGGGCTGGGAAGCGCTGGGTAAGGATAGTGATGACGAGGACGAAACCGAAGATGCCGGAACGGACGGTTTTGACCTTTCATTGCTGAAATTTAATGACAGCGGCCTGTGTGAATCGGCAGACGTGGACAAGAAAAAGACTACACCACCTCGCTATTTCACAGAGTCAACGTTACTGGCCGCCATGACGAGTGCGGCAAAATTCATTGATGATCCGGCTCTCAGAAAGGCGCTGGAAGCGAAAGACGAGGGCAGCAGTGATCGTGGCAGTATCGGAACGGAAGCCACCCGCGCGGGTATTCTTGAGAAACTGGCGGCAAATACCGGGCTTATCTCCATCGAAAAAGAAAAGGGGTATTCGGAGCTGGTATGGAAAACCACAAAACAAGGCCAGGAGTTTTGCGCTGCACTGCCTCCTGAAATCACTAAACCGGATATCTCCGCTCTGTGGGCTGAAAAGCAGTCTCAGATCAAAGCCGGAGAGCTGACAGTTGAGGAGTTTATTAAGGAAAATGATGAGTACGTCCAGGGGTTAATCGACGAGCTGGACAGGAACGGAATTTCGATTTCTTCAAATGCCACGCCCTGCCCGGTTTGTAACAACGGTTTCCTGCGTAAGCGTAAGGGGCAAAATGGCTTTTTCTGGGGATGCTCCTGCTACCCTGAATGCAAGACAACATTCCCGGACAAAGACGGCAAACCGGATATGGAAGCAAAATCCAGATCAGAAGGTTCCATGTCCCGGCTCGAAGCCCCCTGCCCTTCATGCAGTAAAGAAATTATTATCCGGCCTAAAGGCTTTTTCTGTTCCGGGTGCGAGTTTAAAATCTGGTCTGAAGTGTCAGGAAAAAAACTGACACAAAATCAGGTTGAGACATTAATCAAAAAAGGTAAAACCGGAGAGATTAAAGGCTTTACCAGTAATAAAACCGGGAAAAAGTTTGACGCTGCAATTGTTTTGCAGGATAAAACTACGGGTAAACTTGGGTTTCAGTTCAGTAAAAAATAAGGATTAACTCGATGAGTGAAAATGAAACGTTTGACGCAACAAAAAAGCTACTCCTGAATATTCGCTCTGTTCGTGTTTTTGCGCGAGAAACCAGCTTTGAACAACTGCTGGAAATGCAGGAAAAGCTTAACGCCGTGATCGAAGAACGTCGTGAAGAAGCAGAGCGTGAGGCAGCAGAACGCGCAGAGCGCGAAAGAAAGCGCCAGGAACTGCTCCAGTTGATTGCCGGAGAAGGTTTTTCACCGGAAGAACTGCTTGGCCTGTCCGAAGATGCGCAAAAAACACGCAAAAAGACGTTGCCAAAAGCGCCGCCTAAATATCAGTTTGATGAAAACGGCGAAACGAAATACTGGTCTGGTCGTGGCCGGACACCAAAACCAATCGACGAAGCGTTAAAAGCTGGCCGTTCTCTTGATGAGTTTCTCATCAAAAAAGATGCTTCCAGCACTGCTGGTGACGAACAGTAATCTAACAAGCCTCTGACACTGCGTCAGAGGCTTTTTTTTAGCAAAAAGGGCGCGGGGGGTTATGGTGAAGAAATCTTTGGATATCTTCGCGGGGATAAGGGAAGTAGTCTCTGATATCTTTGGTTTCTAACTTACCAGTGCAGTGATACGTCTGAAAATAGATCCACTCTGCTATTGTTTTGTAGATGTGATTTCCCATGTTCGCGCTTTGAGAACCATACTGCATGACTTGTGCATCCAGGTCATTACACATCTCCGGCGGAGTGAGTACATGATATGTCCTGCATAACAGCGGGCGGTAATTGTAGATTGAGCATGTTCCCTTCTCAGACAAAAACGGACATTTTGACTCATGCCCGGTCGTAAGCGGGTTGTCTCTGGCAGTAAGTTTACTTGCTTGTGCAATATGTGTTGCCTCAAGCGCGGTTAAATGAACATCCATTTTACAGCACGAAGAGCACCCCTTTTGACAGGAGGTAAACGTGCTCACAAATTCTTTGTTAAAACGATCCAAAAAGGCGTACATCTGTTTTAACTTGAGGTAAATATTACCGGATTGAGTATTGAGTTTATTTATGAGTGCCTTTAACTCATCGAAATACTTATCAGGTACGGGTTTCAGATTGGTATAGCCGGGTAATGTTTCGCCTGGCTCCAGGTGGATCACTGAGTTAGGTTTGATATCCATTGCTTTTGCTTCCTATATTCTTCTCGCGCTGGTTGTTCATTTGACACTAAAACAAGCGTCATACAATGGCAAGGTGTCAAGCCCAGCAGTAAATCACGCTTGCCAGCAAACCAGTTTCCTGCAGCCGGTTTGGCCGTTGATTTTTGCCAGCAATATTACCCGCTCGATGCCCGCCCTGGGCGTGAAATTGCCAGCAAAAAAGATTGCCGCTATCAAAGGTGTGGTTTATATTATCTGTATCGTACGATACAGATAATGGAGAAGCTTAATAGATGACTGAAAAAATCACTGACGAGGAACTGGCAGATTTGTTGGAGGCGCTCAAAAGAGCACATGGTATGGGCGTTTGTTCAAAGGCGGTTAAGCTGGCACAGCGTTGCGCTGATGTGTTCCCTGCTATTGTTGCAGAGTTACAGGAATATCGGAACGCCGCTAAGCGAACTTCAGCATGACAAGAGCCACGGAACGCGCTTACAGCGAGCTACAACAGGCGTTTGATTTCTATAACCAGCGCCTTTTTGACGGCGAACTCCCTGACTGTCTGATTACGTTCCAGCGCGGCAAGAACACAATGGGCTATTTCAGTTACAGGCGCTTTGTTGCTGCTGACGGCAGCGGCAGGATGATTGATGAAATCGCCCTCAATCCTGAATACTTCCCGGTGTACCCGCTTATTGAAGTCATGCAAACGCTGGTTCATGAGCAGTGCCATATGTGGCAGTACCACTACGGCAACCCGTCGCGTAAGACGTACCACAATGCGCAGTGGGCGGCAAAAATGGAAAGTATCGGACTTATGCCCTCCTCCACCGGGAGACCTGGTGGTGCGAAAGTCGGCCAGAAGATTAATGACTATCCGATCCCTGGTGGCCGCTTCCAGCGCGTCACACTGGAACTGTTCCAGGGGCAATTTGCTTTGAGCTGGTTTGATCGCTTCCCTGTCCAGGTCGAACAACAAAAAGATATGACCGCCGTAATAGAGCAATGGCGCGAAACGCTTGCTCTGGCGCATCAAAATGCTGAGGCCGGGATTGATATAGAAGCGGTGCTTTCTATGGCTCTGCTGCCGTCAGTGTCACCGCAGAACGGGAGCCATTCAGATGATATGGCCGGGAGCAATGACAATGATTTGTCAGTTGCAGCATTTGAGGACAAGCCAAAACGAAATAAAGTTAAATATCAGTGTCGCGGGTGTGGCGCTGCCGTGTGGGGCAAAGCCGGACTGAATATTGAATGCGGCGATTGCGAGCTGGCTTTCATCGAAAATTAATTGCCAGCAAATTTTCCCGGTCACATCTGTTGGCCAGTGTTTTTTGCCAGCAAAGTTTCTTCCCGGGTTCGCGCCGGCAGCGCAAAAATGACAGCAAAAGAGGGGTATCATGGGGCATTACACAATCAGAACGAATGACGACGAAGATCAGGCCATTAAAAAGGCGCAGGAAGCGACCGGACAGGCATCAGCCAGCAAAACCTTTATGACGGCTATCCTTGAGCTTCAGCGTAACAGAGACGAGATGGCGCAGCTACGGCGTGAACTGGCGCAGGAAAAAGCGCGGAGTCAGGAGCTGGTATCATCGGTAAAACAATTCCGTTCCAGCCTGAACAATCTGTTTGATCTGGCTGACAACCCTTAAATAACAAGGAGCGAAACGTGCATACCACAAATGCGATTATCCTGTGCCTGGTGTCATATCCCTGCATCGTTGCATGGGTTATCTATAAAAACAGATTTGTCGATTACTTGTTTTTAACTCTGCTTGCTTGTTTGGGGAGCATTTTTTCAGTCGTATTGTATAAACAGCCCGACTACTCATTGACCATATATCAGGCCGTTGCTGTCGGCTATGCTGCCGTGATCATGCCAACGGTGTTAGTTTTGAGTGTCGTTAATATCTTCATGGGAAAAGCAGAGAGAACGTGCAAATGAATACACTGGCTGCACTGGAAAATACGTTTCGTGATATGAGAAAGCATGGCTGCCAAACAGTCATGGTCACGCAGTCTTTAGCTGATTTTGGCCGCTACAGCTATAAACCGCGCCCTGCATTTCAGGACTGGATCGAACGGCTGAAGACTGGCGAACGTCTGCCGCGAGGCCGTTACTTTGTTGGCAAGAAGCCTGGTGGCCGCCTGGTGCTCATTGATGAATTGGGGGGAACATGGACAGAAAAAGTAACAGTGATTCATACCAACGCTGGATGATAGAGAAGGCTGACAAAAGGGAAAGGACGCAAATCAGTATGTCGTTCGTAAAGATGAAGGACGTACTTTTTAACGTGCTGGCTATCGGTACTGTTTTAGCAGCCCTGGTGGTGATCTTTTATGAAGTGCAAAGCAGCTTATAAATTGATGGCCGTTGACAATGAATGTCATACTACCTGACCGGGCAATGCCGGAAGATTTCTTTCACGGGTGATGGTTTGTGATCCCGGCATTGTTCCGGCGCTCTCTCGTAAATTCTCGCGCCCAATCCCCCTCGCAAAACCTCAGAATTCACGTAACGCACCGCGATTTCGGCAACCATCAACCCTAACGTCCTTATGTTGTTGGGTTTGCCGCAGAACAATTTATTCATTTAAAATAGATTTAAACGAAGCGGGAAACCGCAGACGTAAAAAAACCGACTGGTGAGGTCGGCTTTTTTACGGTTCCGGTGCGAGCTGGTAACTCAGCCCGGAAGGGAAACTCTCTACAACTGACAATAGTATGATAATCCGTGAAGCCTGATTATGCAATATGACGGGCAGTGACTGTGCGTTAACGGTTTGCCTGAACGTTAGATAAACGTATAATCAGAGGGTTAGCTCTGTGGTGAGTCTCTCCCTGCATTCCGCTAAATGCGGCATGAACAGGTTCAAAGTCCTGACAGGTAATACAGGTGGTGCTGGTTATCTGTGCTCTGGCAGGAGTGAGACTCTCTACAACTGACAAGACGAAGAGAAGCCGTGGTGACAGGCAGTGTAAGAGCAAGCCACGGTGTCTTTACTCCATTTATGGAGAAAACGGATGATTAACCTGTTAATCATCGTTCTGAGGGCGGTAGCGGCGCTTGCAAACGCGCTGATTGCCATTCTGGAACTGATCCGCCAGTTCATCGACTAATGAACACGGAAACGTAATTAAGGCCGGAGGAACACCACCTCCGGCCTTTAATAAAAATATAGTTTAGTTACAACATTCACTAGTCTGTACTAACCACCACACACCTGACCTTCTGCGCACAAGTTACCTTTAATCACTCCTAAACAGGCATTTCATGAAACTCCCCTGTTCTTGCATCGGTAACAGGGGTCTGACGCTCAGTGGAACGAAAACTCACGTTAAGCAACGTTTTCTGCCTCTGACGCCTCTTTTAATGGTCTCAGATGT